>DASVGS010000063.1:0-3426 GCA_036379435.1 Ignavibacteriaceae bacterium | reverse complement strand
GTCGGTACTTTAAAAAATTTCTTTCCAAAATACCCGGCTAAATTGTCTGTAAGATTAACGCAGGCAACAGGACCATCTATAAAAGCAGATAACAAAGAGCCATCGGCAAGCTCTATGTAATCAACACTTTCTTTATCAACACTAACTCCTTTGGATGTGCGGATATCAGAAATAATTTCATCAATCAGCTTTCCACCTTTCAGATCTCTTTTACCATCGTAAGGATGATAATAGATAGCCGGTTCGGTCAGTGCAGGAATAAATTCCAGTTTATTTAGATTTACTCCTTTGAGTGCCGCCCCAATAGAACTTAGACTTGGAGCGTCAATATCACTGGCAAGCGAGGATGATTTAGAATCTACGCCTTCTAATTCAAGTCCTTCACCTTCCAGGCTGAATCCTGCTGTTGGTTGCAGATTAGTTTTGTTTGATAATACATCAACTGATGCTGTACTATCAATTCTTAATCTGCTGCCGGTTTTATCCTGGCTGATAACAGCAAGCTTTGTGTCATTGCCTTCGCAATAAATGCAGGCGATTGTTTTCATATTTTAAGCCGCCAATATTTGCTGAATTCTTGTTTTGTTGTTTGCATAAGTAATTGCCGTTTCTAGTGAAATTTTCTTTGCAAGATACAAACGTTTTAGGTCTTGCTCCATAGTTATCATTCCCTGTGCCCCGCCCTGATTAATCATCATGTAAATTTCACTTGTGTTGTTGTTTTTGATTGCAGCTTTAACACTGGGAGTAACAAGTAAAACCTCTTTTGCAAGAGCACGTTTTCCATCAAGACTCGGAACAAGTTTTTGTGATACTACGGAAACTAAAACATCTGCAAGTCTGTTCCTAACTCTTTCCTGCTCGGCAGGATCGCATTCTGCAATAATTCTGTCTATGGATTCCACCGCAGATGATGTGTGAAGAGTTGAAAAAACTTTATGACCAGTGTCCGTTACCTCTAACGCCGCCATAATTGTATCAGGATCTCTCATTTCACCAACAACAATTATATCGGGATCCTGACGTAAAGCCTGAACAATTCCTTCTTTAAAAGATAGAACGTCTCTTCCAACTTCACGGTGTTTTATAAGTGAAACATTGGAAGTATGAACATACTCAATAGGCGCGGCAACAATAATAATATGACAGGGATCGACTTTATTATGATGATCAATTATAGAATCAAGTGTTGTTGATTTACCGGAACCTGTAATTCCTGTTATAAGTGATAAACCAAATTTTATGTAACCGTGACTTAATGCTCTAACTATATTCGGATGAAAATCAAGAGTAGATAGCGGGCGAATGTTCTGATTAATTGCTCTCATATTCATTGCAAGAGTATCAAGATCAAAATATGCATCAGAACGGAATCTTACATTTGTGTTTCTTCTTTCGTATAAAAATGTATAGCTAAAATCAAGATTGCGTTTTTTAGCAAGCTGCTCTCTTTGATTTGAATTCAAAAGATTAATAATTACGGCTGCAGATTCATCACTGGTAAACTGACCAATCTCTTTTACGCGTTCTTTATTACCATAAATTCTCATCCAGATATAACCAACATTACCATGACCTCCGATTTCGATATCAGAAGCTTCCTTTTCTATCATATTGGTAAGAAGTTTATTGTAAAATTTTCTTAGTAAAAGCCGGTCGTTTTCCTTTATCTTCTCAATATTCTCAAGAATAAAATGAACTCTATCCGGGCCAAATATGGATGCCGGGATGGTTTTACAAAAATTCTCTAATATTTTTTTCTCTTCCGCGATGTTCAATTTAAAACCTTATTAATTGTCATGAACAGTTATTCATTAGATAAAACTATACCAACCTGTATTAAATCATTTTTACAATAAAATGTAATATATATGTCTTTTTGATTAAAATATTAAGTAAAAATTACACTTAAGTAAAAAATTTTACGATTCACTTGTGCCGGCTAATACTTCTTCAATCGAAGTTAGTCCCATTTTTACCTTTTCCAAACCGGCTTCTCTTAATGTTAATGAGCCGTCCTTTTTTGCCTGAAGCTTCAAACTTTCCTCATCAACCTCATCACCGGCTTTTACAATTAGCTGTCTGATTTCTTTTGTAAAATATAACGCTTCGTGAATCGCAAGCCTGCCTTTATATCCGGTTCCATTACATTCTTCACATCCGGCTGCCTGATAAATTGTATAATTTCTCCATTCCGCAATATTCAATTCAGCCGCAGCCATTAACCCTTCATCAAAATTTACAACTTTCTTTTTGCATTTGTTACAGAGTTTTCTGACCAATCTTTGAGCAACAATTAGATTTATTGCATAAGCGATAAGAAATGGTTCAATACCCATTTTAAATAATCTTGAAACAGCACTTGGGGCATCATTAGTGTGAAGAGTTGAAAAAGTTAAGTGACCGGTATTGGCAAGTTTTATTGCAATCTCTGCGGTCTCTTTATCTCTCATTTCACCAACAAGTACAATATCCGGATCGTGACGCAAAATAGATCTGATCGCCTGTTCAAAATTCATTTTGTAACCGATCTTTAGCTGTCTTGCACCTTCAATAACATATTCAACAGGATCTTCAACCGTGAGCACATTCACTTCCGGTGATATTACCTGGTAAAGCGCGGCAACAAGAGTTGTACTTTTACCGCTTCCCGTAGGTCCGGTTAATATTACCATACCTTGCGGCTGATTGATTGCTTTCTCAAAAGATTTTCTCGCTGTTCCGGCAAGTCCAAGTTTATCAAGATCACGGATAACTTTTCTATCATCAAGAATTCTTATTACAACGCTTTCAAATTTATTTTTAAGCTCCGTACCAACCATCGGAAGAATTGAAACTCTGTATCTGATAATAATATTATCGATTTCCCTCTGGATAAATCCATCCTGTGCCATTTCCCTTTCAAAACGATCCATGCCCTTTGCACGATCTTTAACAACCGCAACTACAGCTTCGGGAAGTGTCGTTTCCTGCACATACCAGGTTTGAAGATTTCCATCAATACGGAACATGATGTGCGTTTTATTTCCGGAGCGCGGTATAAAATGGATATCGCTTGCTCCTTTTCTTACTCCTTCAACAAGAGCAGCTTCAACAAGATTTATTAATGCACTCTTATTAATTTCAGCATCAAGTTCCTGTTCATCAAGAGAAGCTTCATCACGATCTTCATCAAGATCAAACTGATTGCTTTCCTCCATCGCTTTTAAAAATTCGTTTTCGGGAGGAAGAATGATATCAATTAGTTTTTCGTAATCCTGCTTTTTTATAAAGATTACTTCATACTTTTTAGCATTTAATCCAAATGCAATCTTTGGAATATTTCTGTCAGTAGGATCAATCGCCGCTATGATGAGTTTATCTTTATTACGTTCATCAAACATAAAAGGAATTATTTTGTGCTGCAGTATCTGCTGTTTAAGCTGA
>DASVGS010000062.1:0-20791 GCA_036379435.1 Ignavibacteriaceae bacterium | reverse complement strand
AGGGTATGTGTGAATAATTCAATGAATCATTCTGCCTTTTTATTTGCTCACATAAAATATTTCATCAAATCTTTTTTCAGGCTGTTACAGCCTGACAGAACAACATTCAAAAGAATCCATACAACCATCCTAACTCCTCCCCTTTATTGAAAGGGGAGGCAGGGAGGGGTTAAATAACCACACACATTTAATAAAATAAAAACAGTAGTAATTGAATATTGAACATTTTACATTCATCATTAAAACAGTTGTTCCTTCTACCCTTCCTTCTTCGTCTCCTCAATAAACTTGTGTATCCTCTCAAGCTTATCAAGCGATAACCCGCGCAGCTCATCAGACAAAATCACTACCTTCTTTGCACGTATCAGTTTACTCAACTCATACTTGCTCGGCTCCGCAATTTTTGCGTCAGGCTCCCACTCCAAAAAATCGTGCGGAGTGCAGTTAAGCCACAAACACATTTGCTCAAGCGGCTCAAGGCGTAAACTTGTAATTTTATTCCTTGCTATATAAGAGGAAGTATAAGGCGAAACACCCAGCTTCCTTAAAAACCCCACAGGCCTGTCAATTCCCCTTGCAGCAAACATCGGCTTAAAATTAAACTTAAGCATAAAACCTCTCCTTTTAGGATAATAATTAAACCAATATTGCAAAAAACGATCAAAAACGCAATTACACATCAAATAATTGTTCATTTATACAATGTAATTTAATTTCCATACACTGTAATTGTATTTATACAAAGTGTAATTTAATTTCCGTACACTGTAATTGTATTTCTACAAAATGTAATTTAATTTTCACACACTGTAATTATATTTCCACAAAATGTAATTTAATTTCCATACACTGTAATTGTATTTCCACAAAGTGACAACTTCTTACCACCCAAAGCCGCTTTTGCTTCATCTCCGGATTGATTTGGAAAACATGATTCTGTTTTTTAATTAAAATAAATCAGTTTTGATTTTATAAATTTTAAACTACAAGAATTGTTTTTGCTTTAACAACAGGCGGGTGCTACAATATCTGTGATATCGTTTCAGTTAATTCCGTAATTATTAACTGATAATCATTCTGCGATACTTTATTACCATTACGATCCAGCACATAAAATGAATCCACAATATCATCTCCCTTAGTAGAAATTTTAGCAAAGTATATTATTAAACCAAGTTCATTCATTTTGTTTGTTACGTGATATAGAAATCCTAATCTATCCGGTGAGTGAACATCTATAATTGTGTAGCGGTCGTGTTTCTCAAAAGTAATTTTTATCTGTCCCGTTCGTTTAAATAATTTATTCTCTATACGCCACCAGCGCGATTTTAATTTTGCTACTTCCTGATGAAGCTGCATAAATCCGGTAATTACTGAATGAAAATCTTCTGTAATCTTGGAATACTTTGATTCATCAATTCGTTTATGCGTTCTAAAATCCGTTACAAGAAAAGTATCAATTACAATTTCATCCTTGCGGGTAAATATTTTTGCGGAATGAATATTAGCATCGTTTATTGCAAATACACCGCAAAGTTTTGATAGAAGAGAAGGAAAATCTTTTGTAATTATAGTAACATTTGTAAAATCATTAAGCTCTTTAAATAAAACAGAAACGCTGTCACCCTTTAAAATTTCTTCAACATGCAAAGCAATCTCTTCATCACTAAAATGATTTACATATCCCATATCATCATGTAAAGAATCAAAATGATCCTGCACGTTACTTTCAGTTATTTTATCGGAGTGTTTGGTTATATCTTTTGCTGCTGAATAAATAGTTGAGTACAAAAGATCTTCTCCGGAGATTTTATCCTGTATCATAGATTTGCTTTTTGTGTACAACTCAGATAGAAGTTCAGATTTCCAGGAAGTCCAGACTGCAGGATTAACCGCTGAAAGATCTGCGTAGGTTATAAGATAAAGCAGATCAAGTTCTTCAATCGAGTTAAAATTTGCACAGAAATTATTCAGAGTTTCGGGATCATTTAAATTCCTTCTAAACGCCACCTGTTCCATCATCAAATGATTTTTTACAAGAAAACAAACTTTATCAATCTCACTTTCGTCATATCCCAATCGCATCATAATAGATGAAGACATCTCTGCCCCGATAATTTCGTGTCCGGAAATGTCAATCGGTTTTGCAATATCATGCAATAGTAAAGCAAGATTTAAAATTTCTTTATCCTTAATTGAATTGTATAATTTTCCGAACTTAGAATTTTCTTTGTACAGCTTCTCAAGATTTTTTATTGTTATTAATGTATGCTCATCAGCCGTATAGCAATGATAAACTCCGTGCTGCATAAATCCATTCAGTTCACCAAATTCAGGTAGAAAAGCACCAAGCACACCAAGTTCATTCATAATAGATAAAGTTGCACCAACGTTACGGGGAAATTTAAGTATCTCCCTAAAGAAGACTGATGAATCCGGCTGCGACCAATTATTCTCTTCCGCATTTTCAGTCGCTTCAATTATTTTATTACGCAGGTTATCATCAAAGCCTGCGTTATGATATGCGCGGTAATAGAATACGCGGAATATATCCGAAAGTGTAAGTTCTTTATCTGATTTTTTAAATATTACTTTATTATTTATAAAAAAATCTTCATCCAGATCATACGAAAGAGAATCAGGCACCGGGTTAACATACTCAACTTTATATTTTTTTATAATCGAATGACTTACACGAAAAATTATATTTGTTGCATTAAAATAATTTTTCATAAAACTCATCAAATCAGTTTGATCATAACCAAAAATTGATGCAAGTTTTATCTGATTCGAAAATTCAAAACGGTCTGTTTTAGATTTGGTTGTAATATGAAGCAGATGTCTTATTGATAAAACAAGTCTGTAACTTTCTATCAAACGATTACATTCAGCAGCCGGGGCAAGCTTATTCTTTTTTAAATGGTTGATAAATATTTCTGCCTGCGTAAGTTCATGCTGGGAATTAAGTAATTGCTTTTCACTTATCATCATCATCCATTCGATGGATTGAAAATCCCGCAATCCGCCGGCAGACATTTTAACATTCGGCTCAAGCATCTTTGGCGAGTCGCCGTACTTTTCATGACGCTGTCTTACATCCTCAATATAATTTGAAATGAGTAATTTCTCAGATTCATTATTAATCGATTTAAGAAGTTTATCATTCCATTCATTATAAAGAAAATCATTCCCTTTAATAAATCGTGTTTCAAAAAACTGTGTGAATGTATGAAGATCTGTATCCAGGTATTTTTTTATATCTGATATTTCACGCACAGTGTGTGATGCCTCAATGCCGCCGTCCCAAAGACTTGTAATCACATCTTTAATTTTCGCATCATCGTCTGCTATAGATCTGGAAATGATCATCAAATCAATATCAGAATAAGGTGAAAGTTCACGTCTGCTAAAGCTGCCCGCTGATGCAAGAGTAAAATTAAAATCTTTACCGGCAAGAATTATCCGGATTGTGTCTTCGATAAGCACACTATAATTTTTACTGAATTCAAACGCATCGGATTTGCTATTGAAATCAGCAAAAAGTTTTTCTCTTTCTTTCAGGAATCCTTTTTTTATTTCAAGCAGGTGCAGCATAAAAATTTTTTTAATTAGTTTTTAAGAAAATCATTTTCAAAGTCATCATCGTATTCATCTTCCTGATCCCAGTAATCTTCATCCTCATATTCAGCTTCAATTACAGATGATATTCCGCCTCGAGTATTAAACTCAGCTGTAATCTTCATCCATCTTGGCCTGGTCACTTCAACAAGATCATCAAGTATTTTATTGGTTACACTTTCAAAAAATATCCCATCATTACGGTATGATTGAAGATAAAATTTAAAAGACTTCAATTCCACACAAAGTTTATCCGGAATATATTCCAGTGTAATAGTTGCAAAATCAGGCTGTCCTGTTTTTGGGCAAAGCGAAGTAAATTCCGGTGCAATGTGTGTTACCGTGTAATCTCTGTTTGGATATTTATTTTCAAAAGTTTCTAAGATTTTTGTTTTATCGTTCATTTTTCCTCTATAAGTTTTTTAATTTCTGCCGCTTTCAATTAAGAAAGCAGAAGTAAATATTTTAATATTCAGGTCTTACTTTATACTTTATCGGGTCATCAAATCCTGCTTGTCGAAATCCGCGCAAACGTAAAGCACAGCTATCACAAACACCGCAAGCTTCATCTTCATTTTGATAACAACTCCATGTTAAATGAAGAGGTGCATCAAGTTCAATACCTTTTTTAACAATTTCTGCTTTGGATAAGTTAATAATTGGTGTAACAATTTTAATTTTTGTTTCCGGTTTTGTTCCAAGGTCAACCATCTTTTCAAAGGCAGAAAAAAAATCGGGTCTGCAATCCGGATAACCCGATGAATCCTCATAAACAGCTCCGATAAAAACAGCACTTGCATTAATCACTTCTGCCCAGCTTACGCAAGCAGAAAGAATATTTGCATTTCTAAATGGAACATATGAGGAAGGAATACTTTTATTTTCTAAATCAGCTTTTGGTATTTCAATATTTTTATCTGTAAGAGAAGAACCACCAATTTGCGCGAGATGAGTGTAATCTATTATTAATTTTTTTTTAACCCTGTAATGATCTGCAATTTCATTAAATGATTTTAATTCTCTGTTTACAGTCCGCTGCCCATAATTTATGTGAGCAAAAGCAAGTTCATAATCCATATTTGCTATAGCTGCCGTAACACAACTATCCATACCACCGCTTAATGCAATTACGGCAATTTTATTTTTTAAAGATTGCATAAATGAAGTTTAAGTGTTTGAAAATTAGTGTTATAAAATACTAAAAAGGATTAAAAGATTTTTGGGATATAATTTGCCGCTCTGTTTTATTTTATATCCTATCGAATCTTTTTTGAATAAAAATCAGCAATTAAAAACAGACCGATAACTAAACTTACAATTGCAGAAATAAGAAACGGTATAGTTGATCCAAAATTATCCCACAGCACTCCTGTTAAAAAAGAGCCGAGCATGATAGACAGGCTTGAGCACATTGTAAGCAGCCCAATTGCCGATCCACGAACTTCATCTTTAATAAGATCCGAAATCCAGGCTTTGGAAACACCTTCAGTTGAGGCAGCATAAATTCCATAAAGCGCAAAAAATATCCATAAAAAATCTATATTATTTATAGATGCAAAGCCTATATAAACTATTGAAAAAATTATCAATCCAAATGAAAAAACTTTTTGTTTCCCAAGTTTATCAGCAATACCTCCAAGCGGATATGAAGCTAATGCATATATAAGATTGTAAAACACATATCCAAAAATTGCAAGTGAATTGGAGTTAGAAACATCTTTTGATTTTAATATCAGAAAGACATCGCTGCTGTTAACCAGTGAAAATATTGTAATCAGAAATAAAATTTTCTTGTATTCACGTGGTGCTGATTTCCAGAACTGCAGGTAATTTTTTTTGCTTCTTACTTTTGATGAAGTGTCTTTGTCTTTTACTAAAAAGGTAAATGAAACCGCAATTACAGAGGGAACAAATGCTGCAATAAAAATCAATTGAAAATTATCCGGAAAGATACCAAGCAAAACAAGTGCAATGATTGGACCAATGGCCGCACCAAGTGTATCCATTGCGCGATGAAAACCAAAAACAGAACCGCTGTTGCCATTGCTGTAACTTGCAAGTAAAGCATCGCGGGGAGCAGTCCTTATTCCTTTCCCAATCCTGTCTGAAACTCTTGAAACTAAAACTGTTGGCAGGTTTTGAAAAATTCCGGGTAATGGTTTTGATATTGCAGAAATGCCGTAACCAAGTACAACAAATATGGAACGCTTACCTGCTTTATCGGAAAGGTTTCCGAAATAACCTTTCAATAATCCGGCTGTAACCTCTGCAATTCCTTCAATCATTCCTACAACCGCCATTGATGATCCTAACACGGCTGTTAAGAAAATTGGAGTTACAGGGTAAAGCATTTCACTTGCAATGTCTGTAAAAAGACTTACCAATCCAAGAATAATAACAGGTTTGGAAATTTTAGATTTCATCTTTTAAATTATTATTGGAAACCATCAAGCTTTAAAAAAAAATTTTAAAATTATTTTTTACAATTACAACAAAGTTAAAACACGTAAAGTGTCCACAGTTTAAATCCATTATTTTCTTACTTAATTTTACAAAGAAATTTTTTTAAACCTTAGAGGAAAAAATGCGTACAACTTTTATTGCCGGTAACTGGAAAATGAACAATGATTTAAAAGAATCTGAAAAACTTATTATTGAACTAAAAAATCTTTTAAATAATGAAAAACCAAATTGTGAAGTAATTATTTGCCCGCCTTTTACGTCTTTATCAGAAGCTGCAAAACTTGTTGATGGAAGTGTAATTAAACTTGGCGCTCAAAATATGCACTTTGAAGAAAATGGTGCTTATACAGGGGAAGTTTCTGCCGCGATGTTAAAATCTGTTGGTTGTGAATATGTAATTCTTGGTCACTCTGAGCGAAGACACATTTTTGGTGAGAGCGATGAAGTGATAAATAAAAAAATTAAAAAAGCGTTATCTGCAGGATTAAAACCAATTTTTTGTGTGGGCGAACTTCTTGAGGAACGCGAAAACGGAACAACAAATGATGTGGTTAAAAAACAAGTGTTAAAAGGATTAGCAGGTGTTTCTGCTGATGAGATGAAAAATATTATTATAGCATATGAACCTGTTTGGGCAATTGGTACCGGAAAAACTGCAAGTCCGGCACAAGCACAGGAGGTACACGAATTCATCCGTGATTTAATTGAAATAGATTACTCTTTGGAAGTTGCCAACGATCTCGTTATCCAATACGGCGGAAGTGTAAAACCGGATAATGCAAAAGAACTTCTTTCACAAAAAGATATTGATGGAGCCCTTGTTGGTGGTGCATGTTTAAAAGCAGATTCCTTTATGGGTATTATAAAAGGAGCGTAATATTTTATTTTCTTTTCAAAAAGCCTGATTTTTAACTTAAATCGGGCTTTCATTTCATTGCAATCCCTTCGATTTGAGGTTATATTTGTACCTTATTTTTCAGGAGTTTTTTAGCAAAGAATGATTTCCCCCAAAAATTTACTTCACAATCTGTTTATAGCCGCAATAGTTTTTACTCAAGTAACTTTTTCACAGGTTATATTCAGGGATCTTCCTAATTATAAAATTAACACTTCAGATCAGCTTTTTTTTGATGTAACAGAGACAAGAAGTGTAATCCCATTAAATGGAAACTGGAAAGTTTATCCTTCGGATGATGATAAAAAAGAAAAAGTAAATATCCGTGTACCATCAATATTTGAAGGGAAAGGTGAGTTTGTATTCGAAAAAAGTTTTGCGCTTACTAATGATCAATTAAATAATCATAAAATTTCATTAAACTTTTTTGGATTAAACTACTCCGCAGATATTTCCGTTAACAAAGTAATTATTTACCGACATCCCGGCGGCGAGTTTCCATTTACAGTTTTACTTCCCCGCGACATTTTAAAATCTGATAAAGAAAATATTATTTCTGTTAAGCTGTCTTATGTTCTCGATTCACAGAACACAATTCCACTTAAACAAAGATTTTTATTTCCGCAAAATTTAGGCGGACTTATTCGCGATGTATACCTGCATCTTACTCCGAATGTAAGCATATCAGATTTTAAGTATAAAACGAACATTGATTTAAAATCAAATAAGGCTGTCATTTCTTTAAATTCAACTATTGATAACAAAGAGTTTAAGAAAGCAAGTGATTCTCTCGATGCTCAAACAAACTTCAGATTAAAAACACAAATATTTTATCCTGATGGAAAGACAAGCTCAGCATTAGAAGACAATAGTTTTATCGTTAAGCAGAATAAACAGATCGAAATAAAAAATACTATTTCAATTGCATCGCCTTCTCTATGGAGTCCTGATAATCCGGCAATTTATATTGTTCGTTTGGAGCTTTGGCGCGATGAACAGTTGATAGATCGTTACGATAAGAGTATCGCGCTTATTGATTTGAAATCTGAACCCGAAAATTTCTCTTTAAATGGAAAAGAATTTAATCTTTACGGAGTAACATATTCGCCGTCTTTCTTTCAATATGGAAGCCTTTCCTCTTACGATAGAATGGAAAGTGATCTGGAAAAAATTAAACAAGCAGGATTTAATGCCGTAAGATTTTCAAAATCTTTACCACATCCTTACTATTTAAGATTATGCGAGCAAATTGGTTTATTGGCTTTTGTTGAGCTGCCAATTGCAAATCTTCCGGAAGGGCTGGCCGGATCCCAGAATTTTGTTGTGAGAAGTAAAAACTATCTTTCAAGTTTGTTGGATGCATATAAAAATTTTTCTGCGTTGGGCGGTATAGGTTTCGGATCATCCTTTCTTTTAAAATCAGATGAGCACAGGGCATTATTAACTGAACTTTCATCACAAGTTAAAAGAACCAGAAATATTTTAACATATGCTTCTTTTTTTGATTATGAATTTCATCCAATAGATAATCTTGATTTGTATGGAATTGAATTTCTGAATCAAAGTCCTGCGGATAAAAAAAATGAGGTTGAAAATCTTATTAGTGCCGTTGGTAAAGGAAAATTATTTATTGGAGAAGCAACTTATACGGTTAACATCGGGCAAACAGATGGGTACGTAAATAAATTTTCTTTTGAAGCACAGGCAAAATTTTTTGATGACATCTTTACATTTTATGAGAACAATAATTTTACGGGATTTTTTGCAAACACGATGTATGATATACGCGGCGATTATCCTTCTATAATTTGCGGCTATAAAGATGAAAATACATATAACATCGGTTTAGTAAATGAGGAAAGAAATCAGGACAGGCTTGCTTTAAAAGTTCTTTCAGCCAGAATGAAAAACACCGAGAAAGTAACAATACCTATCGGCAGTGATAAAGATGATGCACCGATGATTTTTATAATAACAGGATTAGTACTTGCTTTATTAATGGGGATACTTGTCAATTCGGGCAGAAAATTCAGGGAAGATGCTTCACGTGCTTTGCTTCGCCCGTATAATTTTTTTGCAGATGTTCGTGATCAAAGAATAATATCAGCATATCATTCTCTATTTCTTGCAGTAATTGTTGCACTTGTTTGCTCGTTAATTTTTGCAAATCTTTTTTACTACATCAGAAACAACGTTCTGATGGAAAAAATAATTCTTTCATTCGGAAGTGCAAATTTAATTTCGGGAATAAGTTATCTGGCCTGGAATCCGGTTAAAGCCCTTGTTTGGCTGTTTGTTTTAACAATTATCGTTATGATATTATTAACAATTGTTATAACCGCTTCATCATTTTTTGTGAGAACAAAAGTTTATCTTTCAAGTGTTTTCTTTACAGTAGTTTGGGCATTGCTTCCTGTTGTATTATTAATCCCGATTGGAATTGTACTTTACCGCTTGTTAAATGCAGGTGCAGGAAACTTGTATATGTATGTTTTTCTTGCTGCATTTTTTATTTGGCTTTTATACAGATTACTAAAAGGTGTTTCTGTAATATTTGATGTGAATCCCGGGGGAATATATTTCTATGGAATACTTTCAATTTTGATTCTGAAAATAATCTTCCTTTTATACTATGAAGTGAACAATTCTGTTTTTCAATATCTAAAACTGGCATTAAAACAATTTAATATTATTGGATAGAACTACTTGTATTTATCAAAGTTAGAAATACTTGGCTTTAAATCTTTTGCGCATAAGACCCAGATTAATTTTAATCAGGGAATTACTTCAATCGTTGGACCCAATGGCTGTGGTAAAACAAACGTGGTAGATGCGCTTCGCTGGTGTTTGGGTGAACAGAAAAGCGGTGTGCTGCGAAGTGACAAAATGGAAAATGTTATCTTTAACGGAACAGCTCAGCGTAAACCAATGGGCATGGCTGAGGTATCGCTTACAATTGAAAATACCAAAGGAATTCTTCCCACAGAATATACAGATGTTACAATTACAAGAAGAATTTTCAGATCCGGTGAAAGTGAATATCTATTAAACAAAAATATCTGCCGGTTAAAAGATATTACAAATCTTTTTATGGATACGGGAATTGGTGCAAACGCTTATTCTGTTATTGAATTGAAAATGGTTGAAACCATCCTTAGCAATAAGGCAGAAGAACGCCGCACTATGTTTGAAGAAGCCGCTGGTGTTAATAAATATAAACTTAGAAGAAGACTTGCATTAAGAAAACTTGATGAGGTTAAGTCTGATCTTACACGTGTTAATGATATAGTTTCGGAAGTAGAGAAAAAAGTTGCATCGCTTGAAAGACAGGCAAAACGAGCGGACAAATACAACGTATTAACATCTCAACTGCGGGAACTGGAAATTGACCTTTCAGAACGTGAATTAGCTTTGTTCACACTAAGAATTGATGAATCAAAATTATCTAAAGAAGAAAACTTTAAGAAAAAAATTCAATTCGAATCAGATATTGCACAGCTTGAAGATGAAATAAAAAATGCAAGGGAACGACTTGTTGAGATTGAGAATGAGCTAAAAGATAAACGGAACGAAATTACACTTAAAACTGAAAAGATTTTTAATGTTCAAAATTCTATTTCATTAAATAACGAACGCAAAAATTCTCTTACACGAAATAAAGACAGGTATGCAGAAGAACTAAATGAGTCTGCAGTTCAGCTTGAAGAGGCGAAAAGAATTTCAGAAACGGGTACACTATCACTTTCTGATTTTACACAGCAGATCACATCAAATGAAAATGAAAAAATATCTCTTGATCATAAAGTAGATGCTCAGCTAAAAGTACTTGAACAGAAAAAAAATATTCTTAAAGAACAATCAGAACTTTTACTTGAAAAATTTAAAGAAATAACTGGTCGTGAAAATGAATTACGAAATACGGTTGCAATTCTTGAATCAAAACAGGTAAACATTAAAAAGCTTAATGATAAAATTCAGGCACTTACAAATAATATTGCAAAAACTGTTGGATATATTGAAGAACTGGTTAATGATAAAACTGAGATTCAAACAAAGATTGCTGATGCTGAGTCGACCTATCTAAATAAACAGAATGAAAAAGAAAAACTTGAACAAGAACTCAATAATTTAAAAGAAAAAGAACTTGAGCAGCGCAGTGTTATCAAAACCGTAAAGGATAAAATCACTTTTATCCGGAATCTAATAGACAATCTTGAAGGTGTATCTAAAGGCGCAAAAGCTTTGCTTGATAACAAAGATTGGGCAAAGAACGGAAGTACAATTCTTGCACACATTGGTGATTCTGAAGAGAAATTCCGTTTTGCAATTGAAGCAGCTTTAAAAAATAATTTAAATAATGTGCTTGTTGAATCTTTAGAAGATCTGAAGCGTGGAATTGAATACCTGACATTAAATGATATTGGAAAAGCATCTTTTTACTTCCCCCATTTTGAGGAACTGAATAACAAGGGTTTAATAAATAAGCTTCAGAGTTTTATTGAAAAAAGAAACGCAAAAAAACTTGAACAGGAAAATGGTTTTATATGCTGGGCAAGCAGCAGTATTCAGGCAAGAGCCAAATGGAAACAATTTTTTGAAAAGATACTAAAGAATATTTGTGTTGTTAGTGATCTTGAAACAGCTTTCCGGCTATTTTCCAAATACGGCAGTTTTAGTTTTGCTACTTTAAATGGTGATTTTGTCTCAAGAGATGGAGTGATTGAAGCCGGTGCGGTGCCAAGATTGGATGATTCGTTATTTGGCAGAAAACAATTACTTGAAAATTTAAGTAATGATTTTCCTGAACACGAAAAGAAATTGAAAGAAACGCAGGATGAAATTACCAAAAAAGAAAATCTTCTTGCATCAATCGATTTGAAAGTACTATCTGAGCAGGGCAGACTTTTAATTAATGATCTTGCAAATGTTGAAAAACAAATTTCACAATTTGAATTTGAAAAGAAAAAAGCTGATGATGAAATTGAAAAAATTCAAAATGAAATTAAAGAACATGCAGCCGAATCAAATCTTTTTGATAATAAAAAAATAAAACTGGAATCTTTACTTAATACTGAAATTGCCCTTAGAGATTCCGAAGAAAAGAAAAAACAAACGCTTGATAAAGAATTTGCAGAGCTTGAACAAAATTATACCGATGTACTTAATCAAAGAAACGAACTTAATGTAAGTATTGAAAGACTTATTGGTGAAAAGCGAAATACCGAAAATGCTATTAAACGGGCTGAAGAATCTATTGTGGTTATAAATAATTCTATAGCCAAAAGAAAAGAAGATATTGAGTCTGCTGCTGCAGAAATTGGTCAGATAGAAAAGGAACTGGCTGACTACGAAATTAATTTTGACAAACTTGAATCTGAAAGAAAAATATTAAACTCTCAATTGGATGAAATTGAAGTTCGACATTTAAATCTTAGAAACGAAGTAAATGAAAAAGAATCGAACTTAAGATCGCTGCGAAAAGAAAGAGAAGTTGTGTCTGAAACAATTCATAATATGGACATGACAATTAAAGAGCTTGATATTAAAAGTGCAAATCTGATAGATCATATAAAAGAAAATTATTCCCTTACACTTGATAGAAAATTATTCGAAGATCTTGATTCCTTTGATTTTAAACAACGGACAGATGAAGTGCAGGACCTGAAATCAAAAGTAAAAAATCTTGGTCCAATAAATCTTGTTGCACATTCGGAGTATGAAGAAGAAAAAGAGCGGCTGGAGTTTCTTCATAAACAAAGGGATGATCTGGTTGAATCTGAAAAAGATGTCATCAGAACAATTGAAGAAATAAATAACACAGCACAAGCACAGTTTAGTGAAACATTTGAAAAAATACGTAGTCATTTTGTACAAATATTCAGAACACTTTTTAATCCGGGTGATGAAGCTGATTTAAAAATAGAAGAAAATGCTGATCCACTTGAAGCCAAGATTGAAATAATTGCAAAACCTAAAGGCAAGCGGCCAACATCTATCGAACTTTTATCAGGTGGAGAAAAAACATTAACGGCTATTGCTTTATTGTTTGCGATATATCTTGTTAAACCAAGTCCCTTTTGTATTCTTGATGAAATTGATGCTCCGCTTGATGATGCAAACATCGATCGCTTTACAAGAATATTGGATGAGTTTAGTAAAGACACACAATTTATAGTTGTAACTCATAACAAACGGACAATGGAAGCTGCCAATACACTTTATGGTGTTACAATGCAGGAGGAAGGTGTATCCAAATTAGTAAGTGTAAGATTTAATGAAGACCTTGATTTTGTTGCAAGTTGATTTTTATAAAAACATTAATGATTAGAAACTCTCAAATAAAAATATTTTTATTAATAATTCTATTGATAATTCTGTTTGCTGACAGACAATTTGCGCAATGGGTAAATGATCCGTCATCAAATACAAAATTAGTTATTGATCCAATTGATCCGGTTAACATTACTACAATAAGAGATTTAAATGGCGGCGGTTATGTTTTTTGGCAGGATAAAAAAATAAATTCAATTAATGATATTTACTTTATACACTTTAACAAAAATGGAGAAGTTAGCTTTAGATCCGATGGAAAAACAGTTTCTACAAGAAGCGGAGCAAAAGAAGATCCAATTGTAGTTACAGATCCTTCAGGAAATTCTATAGTTATTTGGAGAGGTTATGAGAAGAAAAGAGTTCCCGAACTGTATATCCAAAAGTTAAGTAAGAATGGTTTAAGACTATGGCAAAACGAAGGTATTCAGCTAACGGATAGCAGAATAGAAAAACTGGATTACTCGCTGCGGGCTGATAGAAGAGGATTTGCTTTTACAAGTTTTATTACAAAAAATTCTGCTTCTTCAAATAAATATACAATAAGATATCAGGTATTAACTTCAAACGGAAAATTATTAAGTGATTCATTAAAAGGTGTGTTGTACAAATCAAATAGTACTTTAAGTGAATCGGAAATTATACCTGATAATAAAGGAGGAGCATTTATATTCTGGCTGGAAAATCAAAATCAAAAAATATTACTGCGCGGTCAATATATAGATTCAACAGGATCAAAAAAATGGGGCAGTAAACCGTTAACTGTCTCAAAAGTAAATTCTAATGTTATCAATTATTCCGTTGGCAAATTGGGAAATAAAATTTATGCAGCTATTACTTATCAGGGGACTCATAAAATTATTTATCAGCATTTAATTTCTGAAAATGGAAAACTGATCTGGGGTGGCGATGGAAAACTGGTTACCAATCAGAAGGGCAGTCAGATAAACCCGCAATTTGCATTTGTTGATTCAAGTGTTGTTGTAAGCTGGACAAATGAATTCGAGAAAACAAAAGATGTTTTTATTCAAAGGTTTGATGTTAATGGAAAC
Source organism: Ignavibacteriaceae bacterium (assembly GCA_036379435.1). Taxonomy (GTDB): domain Bacteria; phylum Bacteroidota; class Ignavibacteria; order Ignavibacteriales; family Ignavibacteriaceae; genus IGN3. The sequence goes on along the minus strand of DASVGS010000062.1, from coordinate 6,433 downwards.
CGATTGTGGGGTAATAACGGCAGAAGGATAATTAATATAAAAGGAAATCAATTTGGTCAGCGTATTGTTTACGATCAGAAAAATGGTGTTGTGCTTGCATGGATTGATAAAAGAGAAAATAACTCTGATGCTAATCTGTATATCCAAAAGGTTGATCTTAAGGGAAAGTTTGTCTGGGATTCATCCGGTGTAATGATTTCATCTTCGCAGAACATGCAAAAAAGCTATCTCAATCTTATTCCTGATGGAGAAGGCGGTGCCATTGCGGTATTTAAAGGTAGCTCTGATAAAAGAAATGATATCTATGGTCAGAAAATTTTTAGTACCGGAACTTATGCTTCGCAAATTCTTGGATTTGAGGCTTCAGTAATACGTGATTCTGTTAAAATATCGTGGTATGCTGCAAATGAGAATAATGGTACAACGTATAGTATTTACAGATCAGCAGTGGAAAATGCTGAAGAAAATGACTGGAAAATTGCTGGCACAGTAAAAAAGAACAATAAAAATTCCACAAACTATTATGAGTTTTATGATTGGCCGGATATAAGCGGTACTATTTATTACCGGGTTGTTCAGAAAAATGAGAAGATTAAAGATCAATATTCTAATGTTGAACAAGTAGATTATTACAGGGATGTGGAATCAATAGTGCTGGGACAAAACTCTCCAAATCCATTTAAGGATTCTACATTAATAAGTTTTTATCTGCCCGATGAAGAAGAAGTAACTTTTGAGTTTTTTAACAGCAATATAGAAACAATAAAAAAGATTGAGGATGTTGATTATCCTGCGGGTAAAAATGAAATAGTTTTTAATGCGGAAAATTTGCCTCCGGGAATTTATTTCTATCGCCTAAAAGTTGGAAAATTTGTTGATGTTAAAAAAATGGTTTTGATTGATTAATGATTAACAGAACAATAAAAATATTTGTCGATTTTGATGGCACTATCACATTGGAAGATGTTGGTGAAGCAATATTTAAAAGATTTGGTAACCCGGAAAAAGTTAACAGAATAATTGAAGATCTTTTAAGTGATAAAATTTCTTCACGCCAATGCTGGGATGAACTTTGTAGTTCCGTTGATATAGTTAGTAAATCTGAACTTGATGAATTTGTTGATATGCTTGAGATAGATCCGACTTTTAATGAATTTGTAAAATATTGTTCTGATAATCAACTGGAACTTATTATACTCAGTGATGGATTCGATTATTATATTGAAAGGTTATTTAATAACTCAGGATTAACGGGATTGAAATATTATTCAAATAAATTATTTGTAGATAAAAACGGTTACCTTAAAGCAGAATATCCTTATTTTGATATTGATTCACCTACATCTGCAAATTGTAAAAAAAATCACATTATAAGCCACAGTAGTGATGATGATTATACAATTTATATTGGAGATGGTAACTCTGATAAAGAAGCAGCGCAATACTGTGATTTTATCTTTGCAAAAAATGGATTGTTAAAATTTTGTTCAGTTGAAAAAATAAGTTTTTATCCTTTTATTGATTTTAATGATGTACAAAATAAATTATCTGAACTGGTAAAGAAAAAGAATTTAAGAAAACGGCACCAGGCACAATTAAAAAGAAAATCAGCTTATATGGCGGAGTAATAATGAACAACATTGCAACCAAAATATTTAAGTACCGAAGCTATACACCAATTCCCTTTGTTATACTTATGCTGATTTTTGAAAACGCCACCATTGCAAGTTTAATTGTTGGAATTTTAATCGCAATTAATGGTGAACTTATTAGACTTTGGGGAGTTAGTTGGGCCGGAAGTGAAACGAGAACTACCGGAGGTGTTGGCGGTACTTATCTGGTTATAAGCGGGCCATTTGCATTCGTTCGCAATCCGCTTTACGTTGGAAACATTTTAATGTACTTGGGGCTTGGAATTATGTCAATGTCGCTGTTTCCATATTTACAGATCGTGGCGATAATATTTTTTATAATACAATATTATTTTATCGTAAAAGAGGAAGAAGGATTTCTTATAACAAAATTCGGTAACGATTATAAAAATTATTTAAAAAACGTACCAAGGTTTTTACCAAGAGTTACAGCTTATAAAAATGATTCAATTCCGCAGCCAAACTATAATGTTGGTGCCGGATTAAAATCAGAAACAAGAACACTTCAGGCTTTTGTAATTGTTGCACTTTTAATTGTTGTCAGATGGTATTTAAGCTCAAATAATATTTTGTAATGAATGATAATTATGTTTTGATTATCGCAGGAGAAGCCTCAGGCGATTTGCATGGAGCTTCGTTAATAAGAGAACTTAAAAAGTTAGATGGTTCTTTGAAAATATTTGGTATCGGCGGCGATAAAATGCAAGCCGAAGGAATGGAATTAATTTATCACATAAACAAAATGGCTTTTCTTGGTTTTGCAGAAGTTATTAAACATTTGCCTTTTATAAAGCAAGTACAATCCAGATTGCTTGATGAAGTTAAAAAACGAAATGTTAGAGAAGTTGTGTTGATTGATTATCCGGGATTTAATCTTAGCATTGCTAAAAAATTAAAGCAGCTTAAACTAAAGACTGATCTTGAGTTGATATATTATATCACTCCGCAGGTATGGGCCTGGGGCAAGGGTAGAGTTAAGAAAATTAAAGAACTGTTCAAAAAGGTTTTGGTTGTATTCCCATTTGAAGAAAAATTTTTTAAAGAAAGAAATGTTGATGCCGAATTTGTAGGGCATCCATTGATTCAGGAAATAAAAGGATATGATTTTTTATCCAAAGATCAATTAATAAAAAAATTTGATCTTCATCCTGAAAAAGAAATTTTATTGATATTACCCGGAAGCAGAAAGCAGGAAGTTAAAGTTATTTTTCCCGAAGCAATAAAAGCAGCAATAAAACTTTCAGATGAATTGAGCATGCAGGTTGTTGTTGCCTGTTCAGACAATATTGATGACAAGATGTTTTATGAATTAACGGATAAAAAGAATTTTAAGGTTATAAAAAATCATACTTATGATTTACTCAAGCATTCTAAGTTTGGAATTGTAAAATCAGGAACATCCACACTTGAAGCAGGATTGATGGAATTGCCGATGGTGATTGTTTATAAAACAAGTTTTTTAACATACGCAATTGGTAAGTCTGTTGTAAAAATTAATAATATAGGTTTATCAAATATTGTGTTGGATGAAAAGGTCGTTCCGGAATTAATACAAGATGATGCTAATACCGTAAAGATTTATGAAACCGTAAAAAATATTTTAACAGAAAATAATTTGCTTAATCAGATGAAAATAAAATTAAGCAGACTTAAGAAAATTCTTGGTGAAAAAAACGCACCGGAAAATGCAGCTAAAATTATTTATTCGTTATTTAATGGACACAAAGCAAGTTAAACAAAACACGTTAAGATTTTTGGGTACTTTGATATTAAAGCATAGCCTGGATGCTTTGTGTTCTACTTTAAGGATTAGATATAAAAACAAAAAAGTTATTGATGATCTGAAAAAGCAAAATCAGAATTACGTTTTGGCATTTTGGCATGGTACAATGCTGCTTCCATGGTTCCTGCATCGTAATGATGGATTTGCAGCACTTACAAGTAAAAGTAAAGATGGTGACCTTTTAGCAAAACAGCTAAAGCATTGGAAGTACAAGGTTGTGCGTGGTTCAAGTAGTAAAGGCGGAGACGTAGCACTTGGGGTTATGGTGGATCATGCAAAAAATGGTTATTCAATTGCAATTACACCTGATGGACCAAGAGGACCAGAGCATAAGTTTAAAGCCGGTGCAGTTATAACAGCCAAAAAAAGTGGTATACCGATCGTGTTAATTGGTGTTGGAATAAAGTCTAAAAAGAAATTGAAAAGCTGGGATAACTTTCAGGTACCGAATCCGTTTTCAAGTGTAAAAATTGTTTATTCAGATCCATTATATGTTGATGCTAACTTAAGTTATGATGAAACTTCAAAAATTATTGAAATATGTGAGAGCAGATTGAATGGTCTTCAAACAGAAGCTGAAAAATTTTAGGTGCTGAGCAGATGAAACTTCTAAAAATTTTGTTGATACCGTTTATTCCGATTTATGCGTCAATAATATATGTGCGAAATTTGTTCTTTGATAAATCTGTATTTGAATCAAAAAATGTCGGCGTAAAAGTAATATCTGTGGGTAATATAACCGTTGGCGGTTCGGGTAAAACCCCGCTGGTTATTTATATAACCAGTTTGCTTAAGAACGCAGGTTATAAAGTAGGAGTTCTTAGTCGTGGTTACGGTAGAAAAACCAGTGGATATAAATTAGTTTCTAAAGGTGGAGAAATATTAACTTCAGTTGAAGAATGTGGTGATGAGATTTATCAAACAGTTCTAGAATGCAAAGTTGCTGCCGCTGTATCAGAAAACAGAGTTAATGGTGCAAAAAAATTAATCGAAGAAACAAATATTAATTCAATTGTACTTGATGATGCATTCCAGCATCGTTGGATTCAGCGGGATGCCGACATAGTAGTAATTGATCAGAGTTTTGTAAATACTAAAGATTTTTTTGCAAATTGTCTTTTGCCATCTGGTGATTTAAGAGAAGGATTTAGTGCTTTAAAAAGAGCCGATGCAATAATTCTTAACAGAAAGTTTCTTGATGAGGAAGAAATTAATTCTGAAATAAAAAAATATTTTGAAGGAAGAAAAATCTTTACTGCCTGCTATAGGGCAATAAATTTTGTGGATGTAATGAGAAAAATAGAATACAACATTGATGATTTTAAAGGCCAGGATAGTCTGGTAGTTTCAGGAATTGCCAATCCGCAATCGTTTCTTAAAATATTAAACAACGTACATGTAAATACTAAAAATAAATTAATATTCAGCGATCATAAAAATTATACGCTAAAAGAAGTTCAGAAAATAAGAAGAGAATTTTACGTTACTAATTCTCAATCAGTTGTTACAACTGAAAAAGATGCAGTTAAACTTTCACAGTTCAAAAGAGAACTTGATGATATAGATATTTTTTACTTAAAAATAAATTTATGTATGGATGATGATGAATCATTCAGACAATATTTAATTAATAAACTAAATAAAGCTTCGTAAAAAGATAAAATGATAAACAGATAATCTAATATCGAAGGAAAGGTAAATATGGCTCAAATAAAATACGTTTACTACTTCGGTGGTAAAAAAGCAGAAGGTAAAGCAGAGATGAAATCTTTGCTTGGCGGTAAAGGTGCAAACCTTGCTGAAATGGTTAACATTGGTCTTCCTGTTCCTGCAGGATTTACAGTTACAACAGAAGTATGCACAGCATATTATAAGAACAATAAAAAATATCCCAAAGAACTTGAAAAACAAGTTAAGGATGCACTTTTAAAAGTTGAAAAACAAATGGGAGCTAAATTTGGTGATTTGCAAAATCCATTATTGCTTTCAGTTCGATCAGGCGCACGTGCATCTATGCCGGGTATGATGGAAACTATTTTGAATGTTGGATTGAATAATGAAACACGTGAAGCGTTGATAGCAAAGACAAATAATCCAAGATTCGTTTATGATTCTCATCGCCGTTTAATTCAAATGTACAGCGATGTGGTTATGGAAAAAGCAGCCGGAATAGAACCTGAAGAAGGTAAAGGTGTTAGACAACAGCTGGAGAAAGAACTTCACAAGATGAAAGAAGCTCGCGGTGCTAAAGCTGATACTGATTTAACAGCTGATGATTTAAAAGAGTTAATTGAAATCTATAAAGCAAAAGTAAAAGCAGTTCTGGGAAAACCTTTTCCAGAAGATCCAATGGAGCAGCTGTGGGGTGCTATTTCTGCAGTATTCCAGAGCTGGATGGGTAAACGAGCGATATCGTACAGAAGAATTGAAGGTATACCTGATGATTGGGGAACAGCAGTAAACGTTCAATCAATGGTGTTTGGGAACATGGGTGATACATCTGCAACAGGTGTTGCTTTTACACGTAATCCAGCAACCGGAGAAAATTATTTTTATGGTGAGTGGCTAACAAATGCACAAGGTGAAGATGTTGTTGCTGGTATCAGAACTCCAAACCCAATTAACGAGGTTGGAAAGAGTGAACATACTGAACATCTTGAATCTCTTGAAACAGCTATGCCGCAAACTTACAAGCAATTGCATAATATTCAAAAATCGCTTGAAAGACATTATCATGATATGCTTGATATTGAATTTACAATTCAGGATGGAACACTTTACATGTTACAGTGCCGTGTTGGAAAAAGAAACGGACCTGCTGCAGTAAAGATGGCTCTTGATATGTACAAAGAAAAAATTATAACAAAAGAAGAAGCAGTAACACGCGTTCAACCTTCGCAGCTTGATGAATTATTGCATCCAATTATTGATCCTGCCGTTGAAATAAAAACAAAAGCTGTTACAAAAGGTTTACCTGCTGGTCCTGGTGGTGCTGCCG
>DASVGS010000061.1:0-5983 GCA_036379435.1 Ignavibacteriaceae bacterium | reverse complement strand
TTTTTTATGAATTATTGCACGTATAGACTTACTACATCTTATACAATTTTATAAAAAATTAAATATCATTATAATTGTGCTCACCAATTTGGATCAGTTATGAAATGGTTTTTTATTACTGTCTTATATTTAAATTTTTTGTCAACTATTAATGCACAATCAATTTCTGTTTCCGGAACAGTAAAGGAGTATGATCACAATTCTCCAATCCAGAATGCAAAAGTGCAAATAACAAATTTAGATAACGGTTCAATAGACTCAGTATTTACGGACTCATTTGGCAGCTGGCAATATGATATCGCAACTAATATTGAGGAAGAAATTACTCAGTTGCCTGCCAGCCTGGAGCTAATGCAAAATTTTCCAAACCCATTTAATCCATCCACTAAAATAGGTTTTACTGCTGCAAATGATGAAAATGTTATAATTATGGTTCACAATATTCTTGGAGAACTGGTTGATCAGAAAAGTAATTTTCTTACAAAAGGCAGTTATGTAATTGATTGGTTCAGTAAAGGCAGTGCCGGAGTTTATTTTTATACAATAACAAACGGCAATCAATCAATTACAAAAAAAATGATTCAACTTGATGGTGGAAATGGAATAGGTCTTGGAGAACTTAAAACCGGTGTTTCAGTAAGCAACAAAGCCTTGAAAGGAAATTATAGTACAAATGTTGAAATTGTAATTACAAAGTTTTCTTATGCGGCGGATACAACAATTACAAATATTATTGGCGGAGAAAACTTTACTACTTATCTTCAGACAATTCACTCAAAATATACATTAATTGATTTGCACAATGACGTACTTGAAGTAATGATAGATGATCCAAATTATCATCTCTCAGATTGGCATAATTATAATCATACCGATATCCCAAGATTAAAAACCGGTGGAGTAGATGTACAGTTTTTTTCAATCTGGGTTAGTCCAACGGTTTATACAAATTATTTTCAGCAGGCATTAGTGATGCGGGATTTATTTTATTCAGAGTTAAATGCAAATACTTCTTCCATTGCTCAAGCTACAACTATGCAACATGCACTCGAATTAAATAATCAGAATAAAATTGCCGCTGTAATTGGTGTTGAAGGTGGACATACAATTGAAAACAGTCTTGCTAAAATTGATACTCTTTATAATTCTGGTATGCGATATCTTACTATAACATGGAATAACAGTACTGACTGGGCAATTTCTGCCGCAGATAACAGAACGTTAACCCAGGGATTAAGTGAGTTTGGCAGGCAGGTAATCAGGAAATTAGATTCACTTGGAGTGATTATTGATGTTTCACACGTAGGTATTAAAACTATACAGGATATTCTGGAAGTGACTACAAATCCAATTATTGCATCTCATTCCGGTGCAAGAGCAATAAATAATAATAAAAGAAATTTATACGATTGGCAGATTCAGGATATTGCTAATACCGGCGGTGTTATTGGAATAGTTTTTTATCCATACTTTTTAACCGGTTCATCAAGTGCTGCAATATCAGATGTAATAGAGCATATCGATCATATAGTAAATTTAGTTGGCCCGGATTACGTTGCACTTGGTTCCGATTTTGACGGAATAGAAGTTACTCCTTTAGGACTTGAAAACACAAGTAAATTCCCTGCTCTAACTTTAGCCCTGCTGCAGCATGGATATACTGAACAGGATGTTGCAAAATTTTTAGGCGGAAATTTTAAAAGAGTTTTTGAACAGGTTTGTAAAAATTAATTTTAACTTTAAAAAAAAGAGCGGATATATTTCAATCCGCTCACTAAAAATTAATTTTATTTATTAATCTTTAAAAGTTGATACCCACTGAGAAATAATGAACATCTTTTAACCTGCCAAAATCCTGATAAGCATAATCAAGTTTTACTTTAATCAAATCTACAATTCTATAGTACAAACCAAACCCAAGTGTCAATCCTTTTTCAGAATCTTTCTCAAACAATGAGTTATATCCTGCCCGAATATGAACTATTTCATTCCATGCATATTCTAATCCCGTGTTAAGATATTCTGTATGATCATTTGGATGGATTGCATCTACAGCAGTAGTTAATCTTGAAGTCCCATCCTTAATCACATCAGCGGATATTCCAAAACGGAATAAAAGCGGAAGATCAAACTTATCCATATCCAGATTTGCATTTACAAGATTTGCCCCTCCAGCTCCTGCCGGAAAATTTACAATTGCATCTCTGCCAGACATTTGCATTTTGGTTCCAAAGTTTGATACACTTGCTGCAATTCGTAATTCATTAAGAACAGGAATTTTATAAAGTGTACCAACATCTAATGCAAAACCTGTAGCACTCATATGCCAGATTGATTCATTAATATATTTTGCATTAAATCCAATTGAAAAATTTTCTGTAAGGAATCTTGAATAATTTAATCCAACTACGATCGCTCCGTAATTGAAAAACTCGCCTGTGCCTTCTGGTTGATCAACAGTGCGGACAGGCATATCATCTGAGGATAAAACTGATACAAATGCGCCCACAGTTCCAAACCCTCTTACATTTGTAGCAATTGCCGAGTAATCGTAGTTTATGCCAAGATATAATGAGGTGTGATTAAAGTAAGCTTCATTTGATTCGATATTTGCAGAACCACCGGGATTCCAATACAACGATGTTATATCATCAGCAACTGAGGTAAACGCGCCGCCCATACCAATTGCACGGGGACCAACATTTAACTTAAGCACCTGTGCGGATGTTGTTCCTGTTTTTGTTGTTTGTGCATTTGCAGCAAATAAAAAGGCTGCTGCGATTGTTATAAAAAAAATAGATTTAAGTGTTTTCATAATTTTTCTCCTGCAGCCATTTACTTAATTATAGCAAATTTGATCAATTTTTCACCCACACCGGGTGCATCTATATGGGCGATGTACAAACCGTATGCAACACTAAAGCCGTCTTTATTCAATAAGTTCCAGAATTCTCTTCCATTATCAACTCCGGATTCATGCTCAAGAGTTGTAACTAATTCTCCGCTTAATGTATAAATCCTGATAGTACACTGCATCGGCAGATTTTCAAAATAGATTCTTCTTTCTCCCCGATTTTGACCCGGTAATTTATTTGACGGTTCAATATCATTTGTAGCTACATAAGGATTAGGAACAACATAGATATTATCAAGTGCCGATGATGCCAACTGATTGTTGACGAATCCGGCTTTTGTCTGAAGAGTAAAAGAATCACCGCTGGTAAACGGTCTTGATGTATAAATCATTAATGCATCACCCGTAGCAGGTAATATAGAATCACCTTCCGCCGTTTTAGTTAATGTAACTCCCCAGGACAGAGTATCAGTGTTTGCGCCTACAGCACCGGGTAAGAAAAATATTATTTCATCTCCCAAAGAAAAAGTGGAATCATTCTTTCCTCTTTCTTCCAACAATGTTACTACAGGAATAGGAATTCCAGTTGATACCTCTTCTACCTTATAATTCACAGGTATATCAAATAAACCACCTGTTCTTCTTTTCTTTGCTGTAGAGATGTTTTGATCTGAAAAAGTAAGTATATAATCACCGGGATATTTTTTCTTTCTGTTGCCGAGCGGTGTTAATGCAATTTTATATGGAACCACACTACTTGCATTTGACCACTTAGTCTTTGCAAGATCAATATCCAGTATGCTGTAATCTGATACCTGTAATTTTATTCCATCAAAAACAGGATTACCATCTTCACCATTTAGATTTTGACTTTGATACAAGGAATAGTTTCTGTATGTAATACTAAACTCGCTGTTATCAGGCATCGAGCTGTTATTTGTTCTCTTAATACTTCCTTTAGCATAATCTACTATATAATCAGTTCCATTCTGATATACAGTTCCATCCAAACCTTTTACAACCAGGTTAGGATCATCTATTATATACTTATTGCTAAGATTTGTGTTTTTAGTTCCGTAAAGAAAAAATAATTCCGAGTTAATTTTTTCTCCAACAACACTATAGTTCTTTGCTAAGATTGTGGTATCAGAAAGAAAAAGTGTGTCCTTAAAAGTTAATGTATAATGATTATCAACCATTTCAAGATCATTAAGGATTTTAAAGTTTACATCACCATTAGCATAACCGCTTACATGCTGCACATCAAGATTAGTAATCGATGGAGCTGAATATCCGCTGGCTCTTGGGCCCGGGATTACTGAAGTAGTGTTTACATCAAAAATAAGTTTTGAAGTTATGGGATCCACAGAAATCTTTTTAGTGGTTTCTGTTGGTGGAATTCCAATCGAATCTCCATGATCATACGCAACTACAGCGTAATAATATGTTTGACCGTTGTAAACATTATTCGAATCAGTAAATGAATGCTTCAATCCTGAATCATCACCAAGATAATAATGCAATCCTCTGCCTTGATATGGTACCGGATGATAACCTTTCCAACCATTTGTTAAATCCCATTTTGCATCAAATCCGGTAATATCTTTTAACGGATTATATAAAAAGCTTGAACCTCTTCCATCTGTTACTGTTTGAATATCTGCAAAATCCGGACGTGTACTTCTGTAAATAACATATCCTTCAAAGTCTTTTCCGGTAATCGGATCAATACTTGATTCTGCATCAGAATCCCAGTACAAAGTTACTTTTCTGTCGCCCGGTACAGCAGTTACTTTTGGTAAGGATGGCGGACGGAAGAATTGATAATTTTTATTATAAATATCCTGAACAGTTTCTGCAGTTGTTAAAAGATCACTTAGATTTTCACCGAATAAAAACGCCATAGAAATTCTTTTTGTTTCACCTTTCTTAAGTGAGATGTATCCGGAACCAAAAGTAAAAACTATATCGGCGTCCTGTGTAATTTCACTAAAGCTGTCAGGTTTGTTACGATTCCAGATTACAGCATCATCACCAATTTTTAAATCTGTATTCCAGGTTGAACTTGCAAAACTTGTTAAACCTATCTGATCAGCTTCATCAAGATCGGTGTATTCAAAATTTGGTTCGCCGGGTGCAAGAGGATCAGGTCTTCCATCGGGTAATCTCTGGCCGGAAGTCGGTACTCCGTCTCCTTCGCCCTGATCAAAAGTATTTGGAATTCCATCAATTCCAACATCATCGGTTTCCGGATTCCAATCACCATCATTATCAATTCCATCATCCTGACTCTCGTCAATCATTCCATCTCCATCATTATCTATTCCATCTATTGGATTGCCCGGACTCTCGAGGAATTTACATCCTAAATAATAAACCGGAAGTCCTCTTTCACCCGTTGGAGTACTTGGATTATCGAAAAAATAAACCATACTTCTTGCATAGACAGGAATATTTTGAACACCAGGTCCGTAAGGTTTAATAAAAAATCCGTTGTCATCTTTATTATCACTTTGACCACCAAGATCAGGATCACCGTAAAAACCAAAAAGTACTGAGTCCAAATCCTTATCGCTTACGTTTGTAATTGTCCAAACAAAAAATAATGCATTTGCTGCAAGAGAATTACTCCATTGAAAAGCTCTTCCATCAATTTGAACACCAAGACCTTTTCTGGTTGTATCATTTATAAATGGGTAATAAGGAAATTCCAGATTATCTCTATCATCCATTGCCCAGTATGATTCGAGATCAGCGTTGTTTTCACCAACGGTTAGATACCCTGGCCAAACATATTCACCTAAGGCTGTGTTATACCAATCTCTCGGCCAGCTATCTGGCTTACCATCTCTGTTTGAATCAAACGCAGGATTAGATGCCATAAATTCCTGTTCGGGGTCAGCATATCCTTGCAAAGGCTGCCACGTCCATTTAAATCCCGTAACACGATCCTCATCTCTTAAGCCAACATTACTATAATCATACATACCATCAGATATAATATGTAATCTTTGTTCAGGATTTAAAGCGCTGGGAACAGAGGCACCGACGAAAGGACTAAATTGGAATATGTATGGAAGATCTCTCCATACCAAATCAAGTCTATCTCTTAATCCTTCACCGGGTAAA
>DASVGS010000060.1:0-3527 GCA_036379435.1 Ignavibacteriaceae bacterium | reverse complement strand
AATACTTATCAACTTTTTCTGATTGCTTTTTATCTTTCATTGCATATTCTTCCTCAGCCGATTTAATTTCATCTTGCGGTGCACGATTTCTTTTTAAATCAGAAATGTAACTATTAAGTCTGTTTCTTTCCTTCAGCCATTCGTAACTGAATTTATCAAACTCTTCTTTCTCCCATGGAGTTGGTATTTCAATTCCTTCACTTAAATATTTTATCCATTTAATATTTTTTGGATCAAGCAATGCTGTAATATTTGGTTCAACAGGTTCAACTGTAGGTTTAAAAAAATCATTATAAGCAACATCAGATGTATAATATTCATCTGCAAGTCCGGTAAATGAATGCCCAAATTCGTGCGTGAATAAATATTTAGCAAATTGATTATCTGTAGTGTAAGTGCAATACTGATTGTAAATTCCTCCGCCGCCGTATCGTGGATGATTAACCTGGATATAAATTGCATCATAAGGAACATGTGCCGCAAGATTACGCATTGATAAATTATCTTCTGTCATCAAATATCTTTCCGATCCGAGTGACCAGAATGTTGTATTAAGTACGGTATTAACAAAAATATCGGCGCCAGGTAAATCTGTTCCACTTTGTTCAGATGGTTTGAAAACTCCATAAATATTAAAATCACTTTTTTGAAATTTATAAGGTTCCTGTTCAAAGAAATATCCTACAAATCTATTTAAGTCGTTTACAAATTTTTCTTGTTCACTTTTCGTGTAACCTTCAGCAAGCACAACTATATCCACTTTTTTATGCGGATCCCCATTATAAACCGGTTTTACAATTTCTACAGACGCATCGGCAATTTTATCTTTAATTATATAAATACTTGCGGGATCAATAAGTGTCCTGAAAAATTCGACTAACTCATTTTTATCATTTCTTTTTTCCAGTGTAAATGCAATTTTGTTTTTGGGAAAAGGAATAATTGCGGACTCGTGAAAACTTTTTACTATGCCGTTCATTCCATCATCACCTGTAGCATACTCGCCAAAAAAAGTATCAAATCCTTTTGAGTAAATTAATTTTCCTGAATTATAATCATATACTTTAAGATAGTATTTACCATTATTAAAATTATCAATCAGATGATCAAGACTGCCTGCCCAAATGCCGTAACGGAATAACTTATCAATTGTTATCATTTCTGTTTTTGCATCACCAATATGAAAATAATCTATTCGTAATGTTTCATCACTAAAATATTCATCGAACATCGTGTTACTTTGTGAAAGAACCGGAATTGAAAGTATAACAAACAATAATAAAGTTTTCATTTTTTCCTCAAGAAATTTTTATACGAATTATATTTTTTGTTAAAGTAATTTAATAATCTTTTTATGAAAATTGGATTTAAATCTGCAAAGTTAATTGCAATCTATTATTCCAAAGTAATGCATCTGAAAAAACATAGTCGGTTTAATTAACTTTCTACGAAATAATTTTTGCTAATAAAAATGCAATACCAGCGGCTAATCCTCCTATTAAAACCGTTTGAAGTGCACTTCTTATCGGTTTAGCCCCTGTAAATTTACCTTTAACAAAACCGAAACAGAGTAAAGCAATCATTGTAACCAATGCAGAAAAAAGTAAACCTTGCTGCGCATCTGAAAAGAAAAAGTAAGGTGATAATGGAATCAATCCGCCCGCGATATAAGAAAAAGCAATTGTTGCCGCGCTTCTGTAAGCTCGCTTTGGATCAGGTTGTTCAAGTCCCAATTCAAATCTCATCATAAAATCTACCCATTTATCAGGTTTGGATTTAAAGTTTTTCAAGATCGGTTCAATCTCAACTTGATTTAATCCGTAACCCTTAAAAATTTCTGAAACCTCATCAAGCTCAAGTTGTTCCATATCTTTTACTTCTTTATACTCACGCTGCTTTTCACTTTTGTAATGATCATTATCACTTTTTGCAGCAAGATAACCTCCTAAACCCATTGCTATAGATCCTGCAGCTATTTCCGCAAATCCTGCTGTTATAACTATGGAAGAAGCTGCAATTGCACCTGTTAATCCTGCAGCCAATGCAAATGGAACCGTTAAACCGTCGCTCATTCCTATCACAACATCACGCACACTATCACTTGCGTTAAAGTGTTTTTCTACATGTACTAAGCTGGACATTAACTTCTCCTTTCATCTTCATCTGAAGCATAAATATCGAGATGAAATTTGTGCAGGAACCTTTGGTAAATCGGTGCAAAAATTATTCCTGCAATAATTAGAAATGTCACTCCGCTAAATAAAGAATAAAATATTGCAAATAATTTTCCTGCAGGTGTAATCATAGGATCAACAGGACCCATACCGGTTAGAATCATTGAAGCATTTAGAAATGCCGAAAGCCAATCAAGATTACCATAAATGTGATAACCCAATCCGCCAATTCCCAGTGAAACCAGAATCATTAAAAATCCTGTTATAAAACTTCTGGTAAGATTTTTAAAAAAATGTTTTCTTGAATGCAGTTTTAAAATACTTCCGGAATGTTCAACTTTATTTTTCATAGCGGTTCCTCATTAAAAAGGTTTTAAATAACTTATCTAAAATTAAAAATAATCCATTAGTAATAATTTATTTGAAATAATTTTATTTAGCAGGCTGATTAATTTCTTTGTCTATTTAACTTAAACGCACTTTTTAAAATCATTCCTATAAAAGCTAATCAAACCAACCGATTTTTTGAGGAAACTACACCAAAATCACTTAAATTTGTATCAATAATTTTTAAAATATTTTCTAATAAATGAATCAGAATATTTTTATACAACAACAAAATCTAAAAGCACAAAGGAGAGTATTTCTATGGCTCGTAAGAACGTGTTGATAATGGGCGCTGCTGGACGCGATTTCCACAATTTTAACGTCTACTTTAGAGACAACAAAGACTACAATGTTGTTGCATTTACAGCAACACAAATCCCAAACATCGAAGGCAGAACTTACCCCAAACAACTTGCCGGTTCACTTTATCCAAATGGAATAAAAATCTACGAAGAAAAAGAATTAGAAAATCTGATAAAAAAATTAAAAGTTGATGAGGTGGTTTTCTCATACTCAGATGTACCGTTTGAATATGTTATGACTAAAGCTTCAATCGTTAATGCCTGCGGAGTTTCATTCCGTTTGCTTGGCGCTGCTGAAACTGAAGTTAAAAGTACAAAACCTGTGATTGCAGTTTTAGCCGTTAGAACAGGCTGCGGAAAATCTCAAACATCGCGTAAAATTGTGGAACTACTTACTGCAGCAGGCAAAAAAGTTGTAGCAATCCGCCACCCAATGCCTTATGGTGATCTTGTAAAACAAAAAGTACAGCGTTTTGCAACTTATGCTGATCTAAAAAAACATAAATGTACTATCGAAGAAATTGAAGAATACGAACCACACGTTGCAAGAGGCGGTGTTATTTATGCGGGTGTAGATTACGAAGCTATTCTACGCGAAGCTGAAAAAGAAGCAGATGTAATTTTGTGGGATGGCGGCAATAATGATTTTTCATTCTATAAAGCT
>DASVGS010000059.1:0-2305 GCA_036379435.1 Ignavibacteriaceae bacterium | reverse complement strand
GATTATTCATATAGTATGCAAATACATATATGATGTATAATTTGTTATTTATGCAGTATCACTTTACATATATAAAGTATAATTTATTATCTATACTATATTACTTTTCATATATAGTGTATAATTTATTATCTATATAGTATCACTTTACATATATAACATCTAAATTATTATCTATTTAATATCACTTTACATATATGATGAATAATTTATTATTTATGTAGTATCACTTTGCATACTGTATTAATAACATTTATTTTCACCTTTCAGAATTTTGAGAAGCGGCCGGCGTAGATTGTGGTATTTGGTGCGAAAATTTAAAAATCCAGTACAAATCATTTTTGCAGAATTTAGGGAATCCCATTCAAATCAGTTTTAGATAAAAGGAGAGGTGGCAGATCAGTAAACATCAACCAGGCGGAAAAGAAATTATCTTGAACTTAGGTTGATATAGATCTTACATTATATGGGCTTTATCATTATCGGAAGTGTTAGCGGATGAGATATTTTTTTTTGATCAAAGTTTTTTGAGAAGAAAGTTGCAGCGCAAAA
Source organism: Ignavibacteriaceae bacterium (assembly GCA_036379435.1). Classification (GTDB taxonomy): domain Bacteria; phylum Bacteroidota; class Ignavibacteria; order Ignavibacteriales; family Ignavibacteriaceae; genus IGN3. Next base: position 1,753 of record DASVGS010000059.1, on the reverse strand, counting down.
AATAATTACCTTTAATGCTTGTACAAAACCATTTATTCGTTATCACACATTGTTGTTATTAAAGCCCATTTCCTTTATTTTTTCACACCGATTTTGAGCATAGCTTTCTGATATATTTTATCTGTTCCCAAGGGATGTTATCTGGAAAATCGTTGTTTTTAAAGAAATAAGTATAATATAATTGCTGGTCATTGCGAATCCCGATTATCGGTATGAAGCAATCTGTAATCAGATTACTTCGTCATCTTAATCAGACTCCTCGTAATGACTTTTAAAATGTAATAAAGGAAATTTTTATGAGTGATGATATTAAAAAAGATCAAAAGGTTGAAGAAATTGAAACCAGCGAATGGCTTTATTCGCTTGATTATGTACTTGAGCATAGCGGACCCGAAAGAGTAATTGAGCTTTTACGCGAGCTTCAGGTTCGTGCTCATAAAGCCGGTGTTCACATTCCATTTAGTGCTAATACTCCGTACATAAATACAATTCGCAGAGAAAAACAATCTCCTTTTCCCGGTGACAGAGAAATTGAAAGACGCATAAAAAGTCTTATCCGCTGGAATGCAATGGCAATGGTTGTAAAAGCAAACAAGCTGGAAAGTGGGATTGGCGGACACATATCAACTTACGCATCTGCTGCTACTTTGTACGAAATTGGATTTAATCATTTCTTCCGCGGTAAGGGAGATGGTTACGATGGTGATCAGATTTATTTTCAGGGGCACGCTTCTCCCGGTATTTATGCAAGAGCTTATCTTGAAGGAAGATTAACCAAAGAACAATTAAAAAATTTTAGAAGAGAGCTGGCTCCCGGCGGAGGAATTTCTTCCTATCCGCATCCTTTCTTAATGCCAAACTTCTGGGAGTTCCCAACAGTATCAATGGGACTCGGACCAATCCAGGCAATTTATCAGGCAAGATTTAATAGATATCTTGAAGATCGCGGATTGAAAAAACCGGGCGGCAAAGTATGGGCGTTTCTAGGTGATGGTGAAACGGATGAACCGGAAACACTCGGTGCAATTACACTCGCTTCCAGAGAAAAATTAGATAACCTGATTTTTGTTATCAATGCTAATTTGCAAAGATTAGACGGACCGGTTCGTGGAAACGGAAAAATTATACAGGAACTTGAAGCAGCTTTCCGCGGCGCCGGTTGGCATGTTATTAAAGTTATCTGGGGAAGCGATTGGGATCCATTGCTTGATAAAGATTCTGATGGCAAGCTTGTTAAAAGAATGGGCGAGGTTGTTGATGGTGAGTATCAAAAATATTCCGTTGAAGGCGGCGCATATATCAGAAAAAATTTCTTTGGCAAGGATGAAGATTTGCTAAAAATGGTTGAGCAAATGAGTGATGAACAATTATTTAAAATGAAACGCGGTGGTCACGATCCTGAAAAAGTTTACGCTGCTTACAAAGAAGCCGTTAATTATACGGGCAAACCAACTGTGATTATCGCAAAAACAATTAAAGGTTATGGACTTGGTGAGGCGGGTGAAGGCAAAAATATTACACATCAGCAGAAAAAATTAAATGAAGAAGAAATGAAGGATTTCAGAAGCAGATTCGGAATCCCGATTTCTGATGAACAAATTGCAAATGATCCCTACTATAAACCGGATGAGAACAGCGAAGAAATACAATACATCAAAAAAAGAAGAGAAGAGCTTGGTGGATATGTTCCATCTCGCAAAACAGATATAAGACCAATCAAAACTCCACCTGAATCTTTATTTGAAGAATTTTA
>DASVGS010000058.1:0-3323 GCA_036379435.1 Ignavibacteriaceae bacterium | reverse complement strand
ATGACTTAATTCTATTTTCCTTGTGCATTTTAATTACTTCATCAAAAGGGAACCCGGAATCTAAAAATAGTTTTTCCGCAATTACGGGCTTGATAATAATATTTAAATTGCCGGTAACAGAATATGCAAGTGAAACATCTTCGTTCCAGAATTCTCTGCTAATATCATCCCAATTTTTATAATTATTGTAAGGAATTAATATTGTACCTGCTGCACCTCTGGAAAGAGCAATTCTTCTTTTAGATTCCTGATTGCTGTATATTGTTGGCAGCTCAGCATCAAAATAATCAGTATCATTTGATTCAGGTTCACCATCAAAATAAACTACTATTTTATTTTCCACATCAACAGATTGATAGTCGTTATAATCAAATTCAGGAGCAATAATTCCATATCCGACAAATACAAGAGATAATGCAGCAGGAAAAAAGTTTTGCTGGCCCGACTTATAAAGGAAGTAGTCTTTTGCAAAGGAAAGATTGGTTGTGTCCTTTTCACTTATAATAATCAATTTGGATGAAGATAGAGAAATACTACCGTGCATGGGAACATCCTGAAAAAAAGTAGATTGTGCAGAAATTTTATTTAAACCAAAATTTGAAAATTGAGAAGCAATATATTCAGCACTACGAATTGCACCGTATGTACCCACTGCCCTGCCACTTAGAGAATCATCAGCCAAAACCTCTAAATGTTTTTTAATAATATCTGATGAGATTGAATTAATTACTGATTGGAATGGGCTACCGGATTGTGGATATACATTCCAGATAATTAAAATTGTTAAAAAAATAAATTTTGTAATTATGTTTTTCATCTAATCAAATCTAAACAAAGGAAAAAATAAAATAAAAGGACGCTGCATTAATACAGCGTCCCTCGTCGAAGGAGAGAGGAGAGAGAACTTCTGTTTATTTTAATAATGTCATCTTCTTAGAAATTTTTACTGATCCTGCTTCAAGTGTGTAGATATACAAACCACTGGTTAAATTTTTGGCATCAAAATTAACTTCATAATTCCCGCTTGATTGATAATCATTTACTAATGTTTCAACTATCTGACCCAAAATATTTGTTATCACTAATTTTACCTTTGATGGTTCTGCAACTGAGTAAATTATTTTTGTACTCGGGTTAAATGGATTAGGATAGTTCTGGCTTAGGTTAAATCCTTCAGGCTGTAAAGAATTTTGATTATTCTCTACATCAGTTACATAACCAACCGGATTAAAGTTAGACCAATTAGCTGTCCAATCAACATCTCCAAAGGCACCAACAAATGCTGCAGACTGATCAAAAAATCCGTCATTAGGTGGTGTTGCGGCACCCGATAATACAGGTGAATTTGATGACGGTAAGAAATTTGGATTTAATAAATTAAATGGATCAACCAAACTAACCTCGGTGTTTGAAGTAAACTTTCTTCCATTACTGTTAGTCCACCAGGTATCAACATTAAAATTAGCGCCGCCTGCGGAAGCAGTATCAAGTGCTGCCGACGTCCAACCAGATATGATGCTATTATTTACCCACATTGAATTATTCATTGCAGCAGCAATTGTGTTTACACCATCTAATCTTATTCCTGTCGGCCAACCAATAATCAGAGCGTTAGAAACCTTATTTAAAGAAGATCTTCTTAAGTGCATTCCGCGTCTGTATAAAGAATTGACTGTCGTGCTTGATGTTGCTTTGGGTCCAACCAATGTAACGTTCCACCAGGTTGGAGAAGTTCTTGGTTCATTAAGTGATCCTGAGCCATCATTATCTGATTCAAAACCATTTGATTGTGATTGATCTGCGATTTCAGGATCTCTAAGACTTACCAGGTACTGAAGTTTTCCATTGTAACCGAAATCTGTATCAAAATCATCATCCCATCCACGATAAGCAATTAAATATTTGCAATTAACATTTCCTCCAAACCATTCATAGGAATCATCACCACTGTAGCTAACCTGGATGTGCTCTATAGTTGTGCCACGACCCACACCGCCGAATGTTAATCCATTAATTTCATTGTTTAATGTAAACGCAATACCGGGATACTCAATTCTTACATATTGCATAACACCGCTGTTATCTTCGTCATTAGTTCCGCCATACGCATCTCCAGGACCTTCAATTGCTGCAGTTCCACCGGGAACATTGATTCTTGCATTACCAAGTAAAATAATGCCACCCCAGTCACCGTAAGTTGGTAATCTAGAAGAACCGGCTTTTGCAAATTCACTGGTAAACACTATCGGATTATTTTCTGTTCCCATAGCCATAATTTTACCGCCTGGCTTAATTATTAATGATCCTTGTGTAGTATTTTCTCCAAAGATATAAGTCCCGGGTTCAATAGTTAAAGTTGCGCCTGATTGAACTCTAACGAATCCGCGTAATAGATAAGTATTATTTGCAGTTAAGGTAGTATTAGTGGTTATATCCCCTTCTAATACTACATCCTGTGAAAATGCATGAATACTAAAAAGAACAAGAAACAAGAAAATTGAAAATAGACGTTGCATAAGTGACTCCTTTTATTAATTTATTTGATATGATAATTCTAATGATATGTTTCTTCCAACTTTATTTAGCTCAGAAATCCGATCACCACCAATGGCCTGCTGAATAAATTTTCTTTCCTGGTTTAAGAGATCTTTAACACTAAGTTTGAGTGCAAAATCCTGAAACAACTTTTTCGTGATAGAAAAATCAATTATATCAACTGGATTTTCTATAATGTTTCCCAGATCATTTGTGCCGACCTTTGATATTCTTGAACCAACTTTATTGTATACAATTGCTGAGTTTAATCCGAGATCAAAATCATCATAGTATAATCCAAGATTAAAAATATAATCAGCCTGCCCTTGTAACGGTCTTTCGTTCTGCTGAAAATCATTTTCAACTTCATTTAATTTTATTGATGATTTGATAAGTGTAAGATTTGCTAAAAAAGAAAATTTATTTATCTCTTCGCTTATAAAACCAAGTGATTTTTTTATTTCTGCTTCAATCCCATAATTATCTGCTCTAACTGCATTTGCATAATAACGAATTGGTTCGTTGCTGGATGAAGCTGTCAATATTTCTTCAATTGGGTTATTAAATCTCTTATAAAAAAAGCTAACAGCAATTAATTCACCGCCTTTTGGATAATATTCAAATCTTAAATCATAATTTTTTACTCTGGTTCTTTCCAGTTCAGGGTTACCCTGCACCAACTCATTAGTGATAAAATCAAAATAACTGAATGGAGCTAGTTCTCTGAATTCGGGACGTGCAAGTGTATTTGTGTATGCCAATCGTAAATTGATTTCCGGATTTAATAA
>DASVGS010000057.1:0-4364 GCA_036379435.1 Ignavibacteriaceae bacterium | reverse complement strand
CTTGAGATTTTTGAGACTATATTCAAATTTGCCAATTACGGATTTAATAAAAGTCATGCTGTAGCTTACAGTTTTATTGCTTATCAAACTGCTTATTTAAAGGCGCATTATCCGGCGGAATTTTTAGCGGCCAACTTGAAGAACGAATTTGAAAACACTGATAAAGTAACAAAGTTTCTTGATGACTGCAGAAAATTAAAAATAGAAGTTCTTCCTCCGGATGTTAACAATCCATCATTACATTTTGAAGCTGAAGATGGAAAAATAAAATTTGGAATGTCTGCAATAAAAAATGTCGGGGTTCCCGCAGTTAAAGAAATTATTAATTCAAAAAATAATCTTGGAAGAGACTTTAAAAGTATATATGATTTTTGTGCAAACACGGATAATCGCATAGTTACAAAACGTGCATTGGAAGGATTGGTACTTGCAGGTGCCTTTCATTCAATAAATAAAAATCGTGCTCAGCTATTTGAAGCTGTTGAATCAGCTTTAGATTATGCTCACAAAATTCAAAACTCAAAAATGCTTTCAAGCGATTCCTTATTCGGCGAAGCTGAAGAAGTTCAGTTGAAAGAACCTGCATTACCTGATATTAAACCGTGGACAGAAAAAGAATTTTTGGCACAGGAAAGAAAAGTAATAGGATTTTATTTGACGGATCACCCGCTGCGCAGATATGAGTTAGAGTTTAATTCTTTTGCGACAATTCACCTTGGTGAAACCGAAGAAATAATTGAAAAAAGTGATGTGAGAGTTTGCGGTGTAGTTACCGAACTTAAAACAAAGTTTGATAAAGCAGGCAGATCAATGGCATTTTTTAAGCTTGATGATTTGACTGGTAGCTGCGAATGTCTGATGTTCTCCAAAGCGTATGATGAATTTGGAAAATTTGTAGAAGATGAAGAACCCATTTTTGCAGTTGGAAATCTGGAAAGCAGCGGCGATGCTGTTAAGATGCAGGTCAATAAAGTTATTCCAATAAATAAAGTTGCATCTGAACTTACAGAGAGTTTAAAGCTTCTTATTTGTAAAGAAAAAATTTCTGCAGATAAATTAGAGGATCTAAAAACTATTTTTGAAAGCAGCGATGGGAATACACCGGTTTTTATTCATCTAACCGAAAATGGACTGGATAAAGGGAAACTTTTTACATTGCAGGAAATTAGAGTTAAAATAACCCGTGAATTATTAAAATCATTAACTGCACTGCTTGGTGAAGATTCTGTTGTACTAAAATCCAAATAAATTCCAAATGATTTTTTGTTGTTTCACTTTGTCCGATTTTGTATTATTGCCTCCGTCATAAACATTAAACTGATAGGAAAACATTTAAATGAAAAGAAACGATAAACAAGAATTCTGGGCACTAATATTAGGCGCCTCTTCTGGATTTGGTGAAGCTACTGCGATTAAATTAGCCAATGATGGATTTAATATTTTAGGAGTTCATTTAGACCGTCAGGCAACAATGCATAATGTTGATAGAATTACTAATGAAATCAAATCTGCTGGAGTTGAAGTAGTATTTTATAATGCAAATGCTGCTGATGAATTCAAGAGAAATGAAATTGTATCACAAATAAAATCATTACTTAATGAAAAACCTCTTGTTAAAGTAATAATGCACTCACTTGCATTTGGAACTTTAAAACCATTCGTTCCCGATGATAATGAACAAGCAATAACAAAAGCACAAATGGAAATGACACTCGATGTTATGGCTCATTCATTAGTTTATTGGGTACAGGATATTGTTAGAAATAATCTGCTTGCAAAAAGTGCAAGAATATTTGCAATGACAAGTTCGGGAGGACATTCGGCAATTCCGTTTTACGGTGCTGTATCAGCAGCTAAGTCAGCATTAGAATCTCATGTAAGGCAGCTGTCAGTTGAATTGGGTAGATACGGAGCTTCCGTAAATTCTATTATGGCGGGTGTAACTGATACTCCCGCTTTACGTAAAATACCTGGTAATGTTGATATGCTGGATATTGCTCAAAGAAAAAATCCGCATAACAGATTAACTACACCGGAAGATATTGCCAAAGTAATCTCACTCCTTTGTAAGGATGGTGGTGAATGGGTATCCGGCGGATTGATTCATGCTGATGGCGGTGAAGATGTGGTAAACTTTGTTGGGCAAGGAAAAAAATCATAATCATATAATTTTGTTTTAAATAAATTTTAAGGATAAGAAATGAAACCAATTACTTTTACTGATGATAATTTTGAGACAGAAGTTTTGCAATCAGATAAACCTGTGCTTGTTGATTTTTGGGCAGTATGGTGCGGACCATGCAAATTGATCGCCCCTTATGTTGAAGAACTCGCGGCTGAACTGGAAGGCAAGGCTAAAGTTGGAAAACTGGATGTTGATAATAATCAGGAAAGTGCCATTAAATATGGTGTAAGAAGTATTCCTACTGTTTTAATTTTTAAAAACGGAAAAGTTCACGATACAATAATTGGAGCAGTTCCAAAAGTACAACTTAAACAGAAATTAGAATCAGCTTTATAAAGATATTTTGAGAGATTCAATATCCAACTTCTAATGGGACTGGGAAATTATAATTACATACCATATCTAAATTATAAACGGTAGAATTTTTAATTAAATGGCTGAGATCAAATTCTAGCGGAAAATAGAATCTCTTGACATTATAAGCAAAAAATATTAATTCACAACAGCAAATAAAAAAAACTTAATTTCTTGACTAAAATCACAAACAATGTTAATTTGACAAAGAAATTAAAGATTATTAAAAGAAAACACTTTTTTTATTCATTAAATAACTAACTAATAAACACTTAACTACAAAAGGAGATCGTTATGATCAAAAAACTTTCCGTATTGTTTGTAGCACTGGCTTTTCTATCAACAGCCTTTGCACAAGAAATTGTGAAACAAAAAGCACCTTTAAAATTTGACAGTGCTTCTGATCATTCAGTTGTTACTACTTTATCAGGAAATGCTCCTGTTACTGCAGCTAACTATGTTGCTGTTGATACAATGGCTAACTCTTTTGGCCCGGCAAGTAATACTTTAAATCCATTAGCTTATGACCCAGCTTCTGGTGTTCTGGCTGTGATTCATCGTGGATATTCTACTTATGCAGTTGGGAGCGGAGAAATGTGGTGGAACTATTCAGAAGATTACGGTACAACCTGGACAAGAAGTCTTACTTCTGTGCAAGCAGGAACTCTTCCTCAGAATGTTGGTCGTTATCCTAGTATGACAATTGCAAATTATACGAACTCAACATCTATGGCAGATTTATTAGGTGCATTTTCTTGGCCAGAATTAAATCCATCCGCATTTGGCTGGGTTGGTTATGGCGTGTCTGAAGGATTGATGGAATCAGCTTTTGCTGGTATTGATCAGGGACCTCCAGCTTACGGTTCAAACGTTCCTACTTTCTCAGATGATCAATACATCTACTGGTATTCAGATAATCAAACAGACAATTCTATAAGATTATGGAGAACACAGGATTATTCTACTGTTGAAGTTATTGATCCACCGACCTGGGGAACAACCAGATGGACCAATGGGAACGTCTTATTGGGCGGTGTTACTTATAATGGTGTTGTTTATGTTGGCGCTATTGGCTCTTACACTGAAGAAATTGGTGCTGGCGGATGGGAAATTGGTTACTCAAAATCTACAGACAATGGTGCTACCTGGAGTGATTGGTTTGTGCCTGATTGGAGAACTATACCTGGTTTTGCAAATTATAGCGAGCTTTGGGATTGGAATCCTAGTGATGTAAATATCATTAGTGTTAGTGGTGATATCCAGGTTGATAAAGATGGTCTTGTACATTTAGTTACAGGATTAACAGATTCTTCAACTAATAGAAACGTGATTGTTGAATTGTTTGAAACTGCAGAAGGTGTTTGGGATGCTAAGGTAATCGCTGATGCACATGATAAATCAGACTACGGTTATGCTGCAGCAACAACTCCAGGTTTAGGACAAACTGGTCCTTCAATTATGATTGCTTCTAATGAAGCTCGTGATTTCTTTGCAGTTCAGTACACAATAGGATCACCAGAAACAGCTGATACTTTGTGTGATTTGTATGTGCAGACTAGAGCTTTAAGCGATGCCGATTGGTCAGCCGCAACTAATCTGACAGAAACAAATACTATGAATGAAGACGGATGTCATATTGCTCCATTTATAGCAACTACTTCTACTGCAACCACAACTACAGATTGGATATTCTCTATGTTCTGGTATGAAGCCGGAAATACAACACCTGTGATTAATCAAACTAATCCTTCAGTTGTTTATGTAGCTGCTGTACCAACCAGAGTTGTAACCGGTGTTGAAGATGGAACCGTTGTTAATTCATTTA
>DASVGS010000056.1:0-5751 GCA_036379435.1 Ignavibacteriaceae bacterium | reverse complement strand
CTTCAAAATATTATGATATGATGATTCAGCCCGTGGCAAATTACTTTTTAAAAGTAAGTCTGCCTTCACCGGATGGAGAGTTTTATTCAATAGTTACAAATTCGGATTGGTCAAAAGCTCTGGATAATCCAAACCAGTTTTTAAATTTTTCTTTTGCTGTTTTTAATGATACAGTCACAGGGCAAAGACCAATAGATGAAATCTACTCAGTAACTTTCAACAAAGACAACCAGGCTTTTTGGAATAATGCCGGTATATTGAATAACATTGTTGTTTATGGTGATTCCAATTATTCAATTCCTGAACTTGATGGAGAAACATTTGCATATCCTGTTCCGTATAGAACATCTTCTTCAGGAAGCATCAAAATTGCTTTTAAAGGCAAATTAAATCTGGGTGATGAAGCAGATATTAATATTTATTCTGCAGGAATTGAACTTTATTATTCAGGTAAAAAACCAATTCAATCATCATATTTAAAAAATTCAACTAAATATGATGAGATAATTTTAAACGGAACAGAAATTAATTTTCCTACTGGTGTGTATATTTATGTTATTAAATCCGGTGATGAAATTTTCAAAGGCAAATTGGTAATTTTTAATGACTAAATATTCTGTTGAAGCTGTTGAGTTGAATAAATCATTTGGAAGAAGATTAATCTTTAATGATCTTCATTTTAAATTTGATAAATCCGGTATCTACGGAATATCCGGTCCTAACGGTTCAGGAAAATCCACACTTGTAAAAATAATTGCAGGAATAATCGGTGCTTCAAAAGGTAAGATAATCCATAAGGCTAATGATAAGCAGATAGTTGATGAGAACCTGCATAATCATATTGGATTTGTTTCTCCTTACCTGATCTTATATGAAGAATTTTCAACTTATGAAAACATGAAATTATTTGCTGAGATTAGAGGTGTAAAGTTTAATAGTGAAAGAGTTGATTATCTTCTGGAAAAATTTTTATTGTTCAAGCGTAAGGATGATCTATTAAAAACCTATTCATCCGGAATGAAACAAAGAGTAAAATTTATTTTCGCTTTAATGCATTCACCGGAATTATTAATACTTGATGAACCGACATCTAATCTTGATGATGAAGGAAAAAATTCTGTTTATGAATTGATAAAAGAAGAAGGACAAAAAAATATTGTATTAATCGCTTCGAATGAAAAATATGATTTAGAAGTTTGCAGCGATATAGTTTATCTGGAAAAATATAAAAATTAAATGAACTCAAAATCTTACAGCCTGTTTTTAAAAGATTTTAAATCTGAACTTAGAACTCGTTATGCAATAAACGCACTTGCAATGTTTATAATCGTTGCAATTAGTGTGATCTTATTTTCAGTAGGAAATGAAAAAATTAGTCCGAGTTTAACAGGTGGTTTATTCTGGGTTGTAATATTTTTTACCGCAATGTCTGGTCTGTCACGAGCTTTTGTTTCTGAAGAGGAAAGAGGTACATCACTTACACTGCAATTGATTGCATCACCTGCAACAGTATATGCAGGAAAACTAATATTTAACATAATTTTAGTTTTTGTGATGAACACAATTATTGCAATTCTTTACTCGGCAATTTTTGAAGCTTTTGTAATCAAAAACTTTTGGCTGTTTTTAGCATCATTTGTGTTGGGCAATATTGGATTGGCTGTATCATCGACAATTATTGCTGCAATAATTTCTAAAGCCGGAGCTAAAGGAACCTTGTATCCGGTACTATCATTTCCCATTTTATTGCCTTTGATTTTAACTTCTGTTCAATTAACATTGTTTGCCCTGGATGGCATATCCTTTGAAAGAGCTAAGTTTGAATTGGCAATTGTTGTGAGTTACGATGTAATTATGTTAACGGCGTCTTTTATGCTATTTGATTTTATCTGGAAAGATTAAAGATTTTTAACAAAACTAATCCAAAATAATATTATGATCTGGAAAATATTTTTATTTCTATTGCTTGCGTTTGTCTCTGTAGCTGGAATTGCGTTTCCCATTGTCGAGAATCCAAGCGCCTGGTATCAATTTCCTTTGATCCCGGGACTTGAAGAAAATGCAAAAATTATTTTCTTTCATGTACCAACAGCCTGGTTGACCGTTGTTGCATTTTTTATGTCAACTCTTTACAGTTTCAAATATTTACGCAAGAAAAATTTGGATGATGATGTAAAATCTTATGCAGCTGCTCAACTTGGTATGATCTTCTGTATTCTTGCAACAGTAACTGGTGCAGTTTGGGCAAAGTTCGCATGGGGTTCTTATTGGAGCTGGGATCCAAGACAAACAAGTATTTTTGCATTACTATTAATTTACGGTGCCTGGTTTGCACTCCGTTCTTCAATTGAATCTGAAGAGAAACGTGCAACATTATCATCAGTTTATTCTATGATTGCATTTGTTACGGTGCCGTTTTTTATTTTTATTATGCCCAGGATAATGACCGGATTGCATCCCGGTTCTGCTGATGATACCAATGCCGGACCTGTTATTGATTTTAAAATGAACGGAAATATGCAGTTGATTTTCTTCCTTTCATTAATTGGTTTTACAATTCTATATTTCTGGATGTGGAATATCGGGTACAGATCAATACTATTGCGCGAGAAATTAAATAAACAATTAATCAGAGGTTAACATTGGAACAATTTCTATCACAAAATGCTATTTACATTGTAATGATTATCGTCCTGATTGTGTGGGCAGGAATTTTTTCATATATGTTAAGTTTAGATAAAAGAATAAAAAAAGCTGAGAAAGAACTAAAAGGAGATAAAAATGAAAAATAAATATATATTCGGTGGTTTTATCATTGTCTTATTCCTTGGAATAATGGCGTATCTTTTTACACAAAGCAATATCAAATACGAAAGTAATTTTGCAAATGTAAAAAACACGGATAAAATTGTTAAAGCAACCGGAAGCTGGGTAAAAGAAAAAAATTATGATATGAACCGTGAACAAAATACATTTTCATTTTTCATGAAAGATGAAACCGGTAATGAGATGAAAGTTATTTACGAAGGTGCAATGCCAAACAATTTTGAAAGTGCAACAAGCGTGGTTGTAACAGGATCATACAGAAACGGTTATTTTCATGCAAAAGATATCTTAACCAAATGCCCAAGTAAATATGAAGAAAAGTCTGTTCAATCATCATCAATGTAATTTGGTTTAGGGGAGATGTTAATATTTTTAAACTATGAGGATTTATGATAGGAAGTATTTTTTTAAGTGCAGCTCTTGTATTTAGCTTAATAGCTATGGTAATGTATTACCTCTCCTTTAAAGGTTATAAGAATACATTAAATATTGCACGGCTAAGTTATCATGGAATGGCAATTTTTGTAATTGCTGCATCTACTTTTCTATGGTATGCAATTTTAACACATCAATATCAATACAAGTATATTTTTAGCTATAGTAATAATTCGTTATCAACCGGATTGTTGCTTTCATCCTTTTGGGGCGGGCAGGAAGGAAGCTTTATGCTTTGGCTACTGCTTACTTCAATTATCGGAGTTATACTTCAATCATATTCATCCAGAAGAGGTGATCTTGAACCAAGAGTAATGGCTGTATTTACACTGGCAACATCATTTTTGTTAGTAATGGTATCACCATGGTTCAAAAATCCATTTGAGTTTATATGGACAACACCAATCTTTATTGATGTAAAAAGTATTAATGCTCAATTTATGAATCTTCCATTCATTCAGAATTTTATTTTTACTGATCAGCAATCCAATACTACTTTTGTTCAGATGAGCAAAGAATTGTACGGATTATTAACTCAGGCAGGTGTTGGTATTAACCAGTTTATTGCAGATGGAAAAGGATTGAATCCACAGTTATTAAATTATTGGATGCAGATTCATCCACCAATGTTATTCATTGGCTTTTCTATGGCTACAGTTCCGTTTGCGTTTGCAATTGCTGCCCTCATGAAAAATGATTACCGTGAATGGGTTAATCAATCTTTGCCATGGGTGCTTGCAGGAACGGGAATTTTAGGACTTGGTATTATGATGGGTGGTTATTGGGCTTATGAAATGCTTGGCTGGGGCGGCTACTGGGCATGGGATCCTGTAGAAAACTCTAGTCTTATTCCATGGTTAATTGGTGTTGCTTCAATCCACACTATGCTTGTACAAAAAAGAAGTTTAAAGAACACAGATGGAATCGGCAGATATGCCAAAACAAATTTAATTCTAAGCATATTAACTTACATTTTAGTTTTATACAGCACATTCCTTACAAGAAGCGGTGTACTTGGTGATGCTTCAGTGCATTCATTTGTTGATCCGGGTATGCTCGTTTATCTTTTTCTTGTAGTATTTATAGGTACATTTATTTTAATTGGATTTGGAAGTATTGCTTACAGATGGAAATATCTTGAAGATAAAACTGTTTATGAAGAAAATATACTTTCCCGGGAACTTTCCCTGTTTACAGCGGCAATAATATTGGTGGCTTCAGCAATTATCGTTCTCGTTGGCACCTCAGCTCCGCTTTTTGGGCAGGCAGTTGATACATTTTTCTATAATGAAATGCATTTGCCAATCGCCATTATTATTGGTTTATTAAACGGCCTTAGTTTATTAATAAAATGGAAAAGAACAGATACCAAAGAATTTGTAAAGGAATCAATTTTCTCAGTAACTGCTTCCGTTATTTTAACTTTAATTGTAGTTGTATTTGGTGGTGTTACTAACCTATTACTCATTCTTCTAACTTTTTCATCTGCATTTGCTTTATTTGTTAATGCGCAAATTGCAATTAAAATAGTTAAGAACAATTTAAAAAATCTCGGCGCTTATGTTTCACATATCGGAATTGCAATTTTTATACTTGGTATAATCGGTTCAGCAGGTTACAGTGATCATATTAATTTAGAACTGATAAAAAATAAACCTGCAAAAGCATTTGGATATGAGATGACTTTTACGGGTTACACACCAATTGAAAATAATACAAAATATGCATTCAACATCAATATGAAAAAGGGAGATAAATCTTACACGGTTTCTCCTGTTATGTACATTGCAGAATATAATAATAGTTTAATGAGAGAGCCTGCAATACTCAACCTGTTTTCAAAAGATGTTTATTTGGCTCCGCTTGGTTATGATGAAGGCGGTAACCAGAATACGGGTGATGGAGAAACAGTAAAACTTGAAAAGGGTGTAAAAACAGAATACAAGGGATCTAAAATATCTTTTGATCACTTTGATGTTTCTGCCGAAACAATGGCAGATATGCAAGCCGGTAAGGATTTTCAAATGGGTGCAGTTCTTACAATTGAAAACGGCGGCAAATCAGAAGAGTTTGAGTTATTCAGAAAAAGCGTTGGTGGGCAGATTGAATTTACCGATTACACTTCTGCACAGGCAGGAATAAAAGTTAAACTGCTTAATCTAACTGCTCAAATGATTGAAGTATCAATTACCTCTTCAGATGGTACTAATCAGCAGGTTGTTGAAAAACCAAAGCAGGAAGTTTTGTCCGTTACTGCAAGCGTTAAACCTTATATCAGTTTGGTATGGATTGGCGTTATTGTTATGGTACTTGGCTTCTTTGTTGCAGTTGCAAGAAGATTGAAAGAATCACTGCTCTGATAGTTTAATTTTATATTCAATTATTACTTCAGGCTCGGGAAACCGGGCCTGTTTTTTTATATTTGGACAGTTAATAATACAAGGAAATTAGTAGCAATGTTTTTCAAAAATAGATTTATCAATAATCGTG
>DASVGS010000055.1:0-6004 GCA_036379435.1 Ignavibacteriaceae bacterium | reverse complement strand
CGGAACAAGTGCACGTGGTAATGCTCCTTGCATAAATGAAGTTATCACTCCATATGTTACAACCGGAACATCCATTAGTTTTGCTTCATTTAATCTGGTCTGCATTGCCCGATGTGTTAACATACATCCTCCACAATGGACTACAAGTTTATAATCTGATAAATTATCCGGCAGCTCATTGCCATGAACAAAATCTATTTGCAAATTCTTTTTGGTATAACTATGCAGCAACTTGGGAATTTTTACTGTACCAATATCATCATCCGGCGTATGATGCGAACAGAATTCAGCAATTAAAATTTTATCACCGTTTTTAAGCGAATCAATTTTTAACAATCCCTTAATAAACAATGATAGGTCTCCTCTGTGTCTTGCAAGTATAAGCGAATAAGTAGTCAGCCTGATTTTAGCAGGAATATCCTCGGCTATGCGTGTTACTGAATTACTATCGACGATTACTAAATCAGGAGATGATTTTAAGCTATTTAAAGTGGCAGTAAATTCCTTTTCGCGACAAACAATTACGATTGCATTTTCATCAAGCGCTTCACGAATCATATGAACCTGTGAAAGAATTAATTTTCTTTCAGGTAAAGTATTGTCTACAGGAATTACCATTACCACAATATCACCCGCGTTAACAATGTCTTTTACCAAAACCGGCTCATCATCCTGCGGAAGCAGTCTTATTATTCTTCTCTTAAGTTCCTCTATACCTGCTTTCTCCTTACACGATACTTCAAAATGCGTCATTCTAAGTTCTTTAAGTTCTTCAAGTAAAACAGGATTAACACCAAATTCAATTTTATTAACTGCCACAATGTAGTTAATCTGAAGTTTATCAAGGTACGCAAATAATTCCAGTTCTTTACTCTGCAAAGTTTCGCGGGCATCAAGTACAACAATAGCAAAATCTGATGATGATAAAATTTTTATTGTCTCGGTTATGCGCTGTCTTCCAAGTTCTCCTTCATCATCAATACCTGCTGTATCTACAATTACAACTGGTCCGTACGGTAGAAGTTCATGCTTTGTCTTAAGAATATCGGTTGTTGTTCCTGCAATATCGGAAACCTTTGCAACATCTTTCTTTAGTAATGAATTTACGAGTAAAGATTTACCTACGTTTCTTCTTCCAACAACGGCTATGTGCGGACGGCTTGAATCGAAAATCATAAGGGTTCAAAAACTTCTGATAAATATTTATTTGTCTGATGAAGCCTAAGTTTATTAGGCTGTCATCACTTCCCTGCTATAGCGCTGATTCAAAAAATGTTCCATAGAGCAAAACTGATTTAATTATTGATATGTTTGATTTTGCGGATGAATATTATTTCACAATTGTGAAGTAATTTCAAGTTCAGAGATTTGTTTCTCGTATTCAGGAATTATTATTAGTTAACTCAGCGTCTCTGCGGTTAAAAATTTTCTTTAACGCAGAGACGCTGAGTCGCAGAGAAATTATTGCACATCATTAACTTTAATATTTACAACATCACTAAATCCGTTTAGCTCTGGATAGTACATTAAGTAACCCTGTGCAGGCATAATTTTATAGTCACCCGGAATTTGAGCTTTGATGATGTATGAGAATTCCATTTTTTTCTGGCAGCTTGTTACAAAGAATGCAACTTTTTCATCGCGGTATTCACGATCCGCATAATGCCAGCGCCAGGGCATAAAATCATAGTAATAATCATAGTAAGTCTGGTAATTATTTTCGCCATCGATAAAATATTTATCCATATCTTTTACAACTTCAAATCCGGAAGGCAGCATATCTTCAAGAATAAAGTAGTCTAGATTATCGGACTTTGATTCAACAAAAGTTTTTACAAAAATATCCTGTCCGCTTGTTACCCTTCCATCAAATTTTTTCTTAAAGTAAATGATGCGTCCATCTTTCTCACCTGTTTCAAGTACATAATATTCGCGTTTTACTTTAAAGCCATTGTTGTTTTCAACTGATTTTATATCTTCAGTAAAATACTCGCTTAAACCTGAGAGATACAAAACTCCATTACCGGATTTTTCTAATCTGAGTTTGTTATTTCCCTTTTTTAAAGTATTCAATTCACTCCCGCTAAACTTTAATGTTTCGGATTGTTTAAAAACATCAGTCTTATCAAAACTTTTTTCGAAAACTTTTTTATCATTTAAAAATATCTTAACCGAAAAATCAGGATCGAGTTCTTTTGTAATTTTTAGATAATCAGTTAGAGCAAACAGCACAACTGAAGTTTCCTGAGTCGATCTCCACGAATATCCCTGTCTTTTAAGAAGCAGCCATCTAACAGCTTTAGCAATTAAATCGGAATTGCCTTCAACGTTTAAAATTGCTTTAACCGCAAAAGCAGTTCCCTGCACATTATCATTTTGCCATCTGTAATGCCATTCTTCTCCACCCCAAAAAGCAAATGATTTTTCTTCATTAACCTGTTTTTTTAATCGCAAAATCACGTCCATAGCTTTTTGATTTTGATTCATATTCTTTAATGTAATTGCAAGTAAAGAAAGCGGATATGATTTTAAATCCTTACGAAGCAGAATATTAATTATCTCTAAATAAGTATTCTTATCGTAACTTTGGTTTTTCATTGCGGTACTTAAAGAGTAAATCATATACGATAAAGTAGTTTCATCTATATCAGATTTAGCATTTGATATCTGATTTTTAAGATTATTCAATCCCGTGTTAAAAACATTTTCATTAATTTCATAACCGGCTTCGCGGGCTAAACTTAAACCATAAATAACATAAGCCGTCATGTAAGGATGAGTCTGATCATTTGTCCACCAGCCCCAGCCGCCGTCAGAATGCTGATGATCATAAAGACGTTTTAACCCGGCATCAACATATTTAGGAAGTTCTTCTATGGTTTGTGATTTTAGAGGCACATTTATTTCTTTAAATGTTTTTGCAACAATTATCGTAGGAAGAAATCTGCTCATTGTCTGCTCAACACAGCCGTAAGGATATCCGGCAAGATCATCAAGAGCTTTTAACATTGTTCCCGCTAATGATGGGTCAGCAGTTAAAGATAAAGTAGCTGTTCTTATATCAATATTATCTGGAATTGAAATCTCAATAGTTTCATTAACATTTTCCTGCGGATAATGTAGAACAACAGGATTAGTAACTTTAATTCCATTTGGGATAATAGGAACCTTAACTTCCATTGCATCTGATTCTTCATCAGTTAGTGCCGATACGTTTAATGTTGCCTCGCCAGTTGGATTTGTAATTCTTACTTTCCAATCTATTCTTAATTCTGTTTGAGATGGAATACTTATTTCATAAGTGTCTTTTGCTTCACCGCCTTTTTTATTTATGATATCTTTTGAATTAACAAATGAAGAAATAAGTTTTAAGTTTTTACCTTCAAAATGAATTTTAGTTGTTTTCTTTGTTGAAAGATAATTATGTACAATTGATGAAATTACAACCTCATCATCCTGTCTAAAGAAACGTGGAGTTTCCATTCGCACAAGCAAATCTTTTCTGCTGATGAACTTGTTAACACTTTGACCAACATCTGTTTGTTTTGTAATTCCGCGGACTGTTGTCCGCCAGGTTGTTAAGTTATCTGGAATTTTAAACCCAACTTTTGCTTTTCCATTTTCATCTGTTACCACTTGTGCTTTCCATATTAATGCATCAACAAAATTTGTCCGAACATCCGCCGTAACATAAGCGGATTTATCCTTTGATTCACTTTTTGAAAGTTTACTATCAGATGATAACATTTCCATTGCCATTGGAGCTGCATCTTGTCTTCCACCTCTAACAAAATTACCTGCTTCGTTTCCTTCCCTTCCCATTCCGCCAACACCTTGCGCAATCATATCTTCTATTTGCTGTTTCTGTTCATCTTTGATAGTGAAATTGTATTTTTTCTCTCCGGATACTTTAACATCATCAATTAAAATCATTCCGCCCATTCCTGCGGAAATGAATAATTGATAATTTCCTTTTGCTGCATTTTCAATTTTATAGTTACCAAGCGAATCAACTTTTGCTGTGTAGTAATATTTTTCTCCTGTTAAGATTACAAACAATCCTTCAGGAATTGATTTTTCATTTTCAATTGTAATCTTACCATAAAGTTTACCTTTATGTTTTGCATCATCTTCTTTATACGAGAAATAATTCTTATCGATGTAAGTTGCGGGTCTGCTGTAAGAACTAAAGTATCCTGCCTGTAATGAATTATACGTTGGTAAATAACTGTATTGAGGTGAATAGAAAAATGTTTCTATGGGCTGAGTTTCATCTTCTTTTATTGCGTAAATGCTTTCATCAATAATTCCAAAACTAACTTCGGTATTCTTTACAGGGTTGCCGAGATAATCTTTAACTAAAATTTCATACTCAGCTTGCTCAGCGGGTTTATAAATTTCTTTAGAAGGAGTTAGTGTGATGTTTAAAAATTTATCCTTTGCCAGAACACCAATTAATTTTGTTGTTTGATAAAGCATTCTATCTTTTATAAAACTGACCGAAATATTAAAACTTGGTGAATATTTATCAGTTAGCTTTTCCCTTATTTCAAAACTATTTTTTTCAGGCTTTAGTTTTTTGTATGATAATATTTTATCAGTTTCATAGGTAAGCAAAAGTTCCTGGTTGCTGTTTGGAAGAAATATATATGCAATAATAGAATCTCCTTTTTCATAAGAATCTTTATCGGTTATAATTTCAAGTCCGGCATTTGTTCTTTGATAATAATAATCGTTTACGTTACCGATATAAAATGAACTTGCTGCCTCTATCTCTCTTTCCTTTTCATCAAAAGCGATTACACGGTAATTAAAATATCCAGCCCTGTCATTCTTTGGATTAAAAATCACCACAGCTGAACCTGCTTCATTTGTTTTTGCCCAAATTGTATCGCTCTGCGATTTCATTCTCATACTTTTGGGATCATCCGGATAATTTACAATTACTCTGAAATCTGTTTGAACTGGCTTATCAGAAAAATCAGCAGCGTTTACTTTTAGCTTTACTTCTTTACCTTGCTGATAAAACCATTTATCCGGTGAAGTTGAAACTGTAAAAGATCCCCGAGTTACAAATGTTTGTGTCGATCCATTAATTGCTCTTCTTGATGCATCGGTTACTTGAGCCGAAATGATATACTGATAATCATAATTTTTATCTGATTCAACTTTATAATTAAACTCTAACTTACCGTCTTCATTCAATACACCAGATTCCTGATGAATTAATTCCTGCTGTCCTCCATAATAACGTTCATTTCTAAATCCTTTATAAAACCAAGCCCATTCGCTCCAGTACCACCAGGGTCGCCAGTAGTTTTGCCTGTAAATATTAACTTGCACTTGAGCATTTTTAACAGGTGAACCGAAGTAATAATCTGCAGAAACCGTGACAGCAATTTTATCCCCATTAGCATACTGATTTTTATCTGTACCAACATTTACTTTATACTCGGGTTTTTTATATTCTTCAACTGTAAACGAACCATAATAACTTATTCCATCTTTTGAAAATATTATGGAGTAATAACCAAGATCTGCTTCACTATCCAGAAAAAAGGATCCGGAAAGTGAACCAAACTCATTTGTTTCCGCTTGCCCCGAGTACACTTCTTTATTCTTTGGTGATTTTATTGAAACATCAAACTTTAGATTAGGGGAATTAAATATTTCATTTCCCTTTTTACTTCTGAAAATACCTTTAAAGTTTACTTCCTGTCCTGGTCTATAAACCGGCTGCTGTGTATAAACGTAAGCTGTTAAATACTCATTTGGACTATTATTAAAATAAAGATATGGGTCACTCAATATTATTTCATCACCAGCAAATCCAAAAAGTTGAATATTTGAATTCTGAGTCTTTTTGAAGTCTGACAAATCGGCAAAAACTAATCCATCTCTGTCAGTAATCTTACTTTTAATTAGCTTTCCACTTTGATGAAACTCAAATCTTGCCTTTCTAACAAAATCTCCTGTCTTCGCATCGGCAATAAATGCAAGTATT
>DASVGS010000054.1:0-3937 GCA_036379435.1 Ignavibacteriaceae bacterium | reverse complement strand
ACCTGTAAACTCCTTAAACTAAATCTATTTATAATTTTATATTTAAAAAATGATCCTGG
Organism: Ignavibacteriaceae bacterium; assembly: GCA_036379435.1. Taxonomy (GTDB): domain Bacteria; phylum Bacteroidota; class Ignavibacteria; order Ignavibacteriales; family Ignavibacteriaceae; genus IGN3. The sequence continues at coordinate 3,878 of DASVGS010000054.1, read as the reverse complement.
ATTCTTGATGCTGAATACTAGATTCTCGATTCAGGATGCTGCTAAATTATTTATCGCTTAAATGATCAGCTTGAACTGATTGTAAAAAGCGATTAATTTTTTTTGTCAATAATTCTAAAACCGATGTCACACTGAGCCTGTCGAAGTGTGATCAGATAAAATTAAACTGTCAGCCTTCGACAAGCTCAGTCTGACATATGATCAATATTACGAACTAATATAAATTAACAACAAATTCCCTTGTTCTTCTATCACACTCAAAAATCGTTTCAATATCCGGATCTGTGTGATTTTCAATTTTATCCAGCGCTTTATTTATCAAATCAGATATCTGAGAGAATTTTATTTCTTTGCTTATAAACTTATCGACAGCAACTTCATTAGCAGCATTTAAAACACAAGGTGCTGTTCCGCCAGTATTTATAACCTCAAACGCCAGTTTTAAACATTCAAACTTATTAAAATCCGGTTCAAAAAAAGTTAGATTATTGATAACCGGTAAATTTGTTCGTTTAAAGTCATTCTGTAATCTTTCCGGAAAAGTAAGTGCATATTGTATCGGCAACTTCATATCCGGCAAACCAAGCTGTGCTTTTATTGATCCATCCACAAATTGAACCATCGAGTGAATTATTGACTGCGGATGAATTACTACATTAATCTTTTCAACAGGTAATCCAAATAACCAATGTGCTTCGATAACTTCAAGTCCTTTATTCATCATCGTTGCTGAATCTATGGTAATTTTATTTCCCATTTTCCAGTTAGGATGATTTAAAGCTTCATCAACAGTTGCATTCTCAAAAAACGATTTATCTTTGTGTAAAAACGGTCCGCCGGATGCTGTTAATATTAATTTTTCAACTTCATTTAAATTCTCACCAACCAGGCACTGATAAATTGCTGAATGTTCAGAATCAACAGGAAGTATTTCTGCACTATTCTCTAAAACTAATTTTGTTACAAGTTCACCGGCAACAACAAGGGTTTCTTTGTTAGCCAGAGCAATCCGTTTTCCACGTTTTATTGCTTCCAGAGTTGGAGCTAATCCGGCAAATCCAACCATAGATCCAAGAAGAATATCATAATCGCTTTGTCTTGCTGCATTTAACAGCTCATCATAACCCGAAAAAACCTGGCACAAATTATCAATGTTAGATTGTAATTCCTTTGCTTTAGATTCATCAGTAACAACAACAAATTCCGGTCTAAATTCTTTTATTTGTTGTTCTAAAACATCAATTCTTGAATTTACTGTTAATCCAACAACACTAAATTTATCTGGAAAATTCCTTATAACATTAAGTGTGTTAATGCCAATTGAACCGGACGAACCTAAAATTAAAATTTTCTTCATTTTCTTAGAATTTAGCGGTTAAAAGTACCAAAGAATGAGAAGTTTAGCAATATATTACTAGGTGCTTGTGAGTAGAGTTTTGTGTCTTGGTAATCCTAGCCGATGAGGGTGTTGCAATGAGGTCATTTCGACCGTAGGGAGAAATCTGAAACTTGAAAATGGAAGAGATTTCTCAGTCGAAGACTCCTTCGAAATGACTTTTTACTGGTTTTGCAACTGATTGTTGCTGAAGGCAGGTTATGTAGTAAAAAGTTTTAGCTATAGAGAATTCGCCACTAAAGCACCAAAACTCTAAATTGCACAAAAATATTTTGTAAGTATGGAAACATTTTATCCGTTTTTAGCATCTTTTTATTAAGAAACAAAAATTGATATTGCAGGAAAAAGAAAACCAAATAATTGAGTTCACAATCCTCTTCAATAAATACAAGAAGCGGATTTACAATTACGCATTAAAAATGCTTAACGATAAAATGCGTGCTGATGATATTGTACAGGATGTTTTTATAAAGTTGTTTGAAAATCTTAACAACATACACAACAAACAAAGCATACAATTTTGGCTGTTTAAAACTGCAAGAAATGAAATGATGAGCTTTTTAAGAAATACGAAAACTAAAAAGTTTATTACTGAAGCTGTTGATATTGAAAACTTTGAGATAGAAAATAAAGCTTCGCTTACTGATGAAATAGAAAACACAGAACTAAAGAAATTGCTTCTTTACTTGAGATTGATGAAGACCTTGTAAAAAGCAGGTTGTACAAAGCACGGCAAAAATTAATAAATAAAATTTCAAAACTAGTAGAATAATCGTATTGTCACACTGAGCTTGTCGAAGTGTGACTTAAAAGGTGATCGGTCAGTCTTCGACAAGCTCAGACTGACAAATAAATTAACAGAGTGCTTCTCCCGACAAGTCGGGATCGCAATGACGATCAAAGAAGGGAAAAATTATGAGCGAAAACAAAATTAATGAATTGATCAATCTCTACTTTGATGGAGAACTTGCAAAGAGCGAAGAAACTAATCTTTTCTCATTACTTGCAAGCGATCAATCGGCAAGAGATTATTTTAAGCAGCTAAGCTTAATACGTAACGCTGTTGATAATGATGCTGAAGATTTTCCTGCTGAACTTGAAGAAAGAATTTTAAGATCTGTTGGTTCTAAAGCTGCAACAAAAACCGGAATGTTTTCTAACATAAAAATTTTCTCTGCAATTTCTTATGCCGCTGCGTTAATACTGCTGTTTTTAAGCGGATATCTTTTCTTTAAAGTTTCTAACTACCAGGAACGAGTTGATAATCTCTCACAGCAAATGATCATTCAATCCAAAACAATACAAATGCTGTATAACAGTTTACCTGGAGTAGAAGTGCGCGCAACTTTTGATAACGAAATTATTATTAAACCAAACAGCTGAGGTTAAAATGAAAACAAAATTATTTTTTCTGATACTTCTTTTTATAATCCCTTTTGGATGCAAAGAGGAAAAGAAGATTGAGATCATTCCAGCTGAGCAAGTCTATTTTAGATTAGATGAAGTTGATGAATTTTCGGAGGTTTTTAAGAAGGACACAGAGAAAATAAAAAAAACCATTATTGGATTAGAAGATACGATTAAAACGATATTTAATTCTTTTGATGAAAATGAAAAGAAGAATTTTATTGTTGATTACAGAGTTTTAATAAATGAAAATGGTAAAGTTGATAAAGTACAAATTATAAAGAGCAATTATCCCAAAATTGACAGAATATTTGCAGATGCCATAGGCACCATAAATTTTGATCCGCAATTCAGAGAAGGAAAGAAGGTAAAATATATTTTTCCTTGGCGATACAGTTATGAGTATTTTAGTAATAATAACAACCCTAATTTAATTTATGAAAACAATGTATTTTTTGTTGCCGTTGAAGAAATGCCCGAGCCGATAGGAGGTTTGTATGCGATACAGAGTAAAATAAAATATCCAGATGAAGCTAAACGGAATGGTGTAGAAGGAAAAGTATTTATTCAGGCATTTATTGATGAAACAGGAAACGTTGTTGAAGCAAAAGTGATAAAAGACGCGGGTTATGGACTGGATGAAGCTGCCTTGGAAGCTGTTAAACAAACAAAATTTACACCAGGTAAACAAAAAGGTAAGCCTGTAAAAGTTCAGGTTTCTATTCCAATAGTATTCAAACTTCAATAAACATAAGTAAAAAAGGAAGGCGTTATGAAAAACACAATTTATTCACTTTTATTTTTCTTTCTCTTCTTAGGAGTATGCGGATTTGCTCAAGAAGAAAAACTAGATAAATATCCCGAGCCAATTGGTGGAATCGAAGCAATGATTAAAAATGTTGTCTATCCTGTTTCGGCAAAAGAAGCGGGCATTCAGGGAAAAGTTTTGGTTAAAACGATTATTGATGAAAAGGGTAATGTAGTAGAAACCGAAATCTTAGAAAGTGTTAATGCAGATTGCGATAAAGCCGCAATGGATGCAATTAAAAAAACAAAATTTACTCCCGGAATTAAG
>DASVGS010000053.1:0-2770 GCA_036379435.1 Ignavibacteriaceae bacterium | reverse complement strand
TATCCCAAGGAATCTTGAAAGTATCATTTTCAAGTTTAATTGGAACAGGAATACCGCCATTAACAACAATAGCCGGGATATAAGAATCATAAGCCGGTTCAAAAATTATAACTTCATCTCCCGGATTTACAATTGAAGAGAAGGCTGAATATAAAGCCTGAGTAGCACCTGCGGTTACTGTAATTTCATTATCCGGATTATAATCTCTGTTATAATCCCGTTTTACTTTAAAAGCTATTTGTTTTCTAAGTTCAGCGGTTCCCGGCATTGGTGCATATTGATTATGCCCAAGTTTCATGAAATGATTTACAAGTTCAATTAATTCATTTGAACAATTAAAATCCGGGAAACCTTGAGAGAGATTAATTGCATTATGATCATTTGCCATTTTAGACATTACTGCAAAAATGCTTGTACCGACTTCCGGTAATTTTGTTATAATCATTTATTCATCACAAAATTATTTTACACTTTCAACATCAAATGTTTTTTCAGATGGTCTTAAGCTATCATACAAACGCTTAAGCTGCTGATAAGCGAACTGATTACCGCGCTGCGCAGCTGCACGATAATACTTAACAGCATCAGGTAAATTCTTTTTTACACCGATTCCGTTCTCAAAACAATAACCCAAAGTGAATTCCGCAAGAATTGAACCTTTGTTTTCAGCCATTTCAAGGAATGAAATATCACTATGCAAATCATCTGTATAAGTCAAATCGAAGATTCTTGAAGTTACAATACGAAGTTCAGCCTCATTACTGTTAAGGTTTTTTGCTTGCTGCCAGTATATTAATCCTTTTTGCTTATCTTGTTTAACATACTTACCTGTGTAGTAATTAAAACCAAGTTCAATTAATGCAGGAATGTGATTTTGAGAAGCTGATTTTTCTAATAGATCAATTGCATCTTTTTCTGTTAAGCGGTTATCATATCCAAGTTTTTGTAATCCGTACCAAACAAATTGAGCTGTGGCATTACCGAGTTGAATTGCCTCATTAAGCTTTATATAAAAATCATTCTCACGAATTAATTTCCACAATAAATATGCTGCTCGCGGTGAATCCAAAATTGTGGCACGAATGTAATACTCTGCAGCATCTAATTTATTATGTTTTAAAAAATTTCCATCTGCATACAGTTTGCCTAAAATTGTCTGCGCTTCATGACTTCCATCATCAGCAAGTTTATTCAGTATTTTAATTTTAAGATCATCAAAAAATGAGGTAAGCGTAGTATCATTATCAATTTTCAATGAATCTTTAATCAATGAAACATCCAGGTGTTTTAAGTCTGAGATCAACATCTCATCAGTAATTTCCTTAAGGCTATCTGAAAGCATATCAAAATCTATAAAAACTAATCCGGCAGAAGGCTCAATTTTGGATTCACTTTTATCGTCTTTAGTAAAATTATCCTGAGACAAATTAAATTTATTCTGATTGACGGAATCCTTAAACGCAGCAGAAACTTTTGGAGCAAGTTCTTGTAATACTTGCTTAGCCGGTTCATATCCTCCATCATCTGATTTTTTTATCCAGTAATAAGCTTTATTAAAATCCCGCGGAACAATAAGATTATCGGTATTTAAAATACCTACCACATATTGCGCCTGGCTCATACCTGATTCCGCAGCCTTTAAAAAATTTTCATATGCGGCAAACGGATTCCAATCAGTACCCCAGCCATTAATAAGCATTATACCATAATTGTAAAGTGCAGAAGTAAGTTTTTGGGATGCAGCTTTTTTAATCCAGTAAACTGCCATTGTAGTATCGGCAGCAATTCCCTCACCAGTAAGAAGTCTTAAACCTAACTCGTGCTGTGCTAAAGGATCACCGCTATTTGCAATTTGGACTAATCTAAATTGCTGTAAAATCTGGTATGATAAATCCGGCTGATAAAAATATGGATTATTTCTAAAAGGCCTGTTTTTTTTGAATGCTAAACTTTGAGTAGTATCCTGAGCATCAACAGACAGCGTAAAAATTATTAGTACAAATATTACTGAAGCTAAGTTAATTAAAATTTTTTTATTCAATCGATTCTCAGCAATTAGAAAAGGCAACTTTAAATGAAAATTTATTCTATTATTGTGTTTAAATATATTCTTTATTTGTATAATTAGTTAGCGATTTTTTAATCGGATTAAAAGATTGATCATGATAAACAAATTAAAACCTATCTCTATTCCAATAATTGTTTTTATTGCTTCTCTCATTATCATTTATTTACTGATTCCTGATTATCATCCTTTTGGTGGATTGCAGGTTTTTAATAATAGAACTTCAATTTTAAATAAATCTATTGGATATCTTGAGCAGGCAGGAATAACGTACGATAGAGACAAACTGAAAATTGATTTTAATACCAATAAGAATTTTGTAAGATGGATTAACTCAACATATCAACTGAATAAAGCAAATTTAATTATTAAAAAATCCGGCCAGGCGTATTATTGGACAGTAACCCAGTCTGCAGATTCAAATGACGGAATAACAGTTTCATCCAGCAGTGAGGGAAACAACAATTTTGATAAAACAAAGTTCAGATTGCAGATTTTAGACGATGGAAATTTGATTGGTTTTCAGGAGACAATTAAAGATTCATCAAATAAAAAATCATTAAATTCTGATGAAGCAAAATATACCGCCCAGGATTTTATAAAGCAGCTAAGAAATGATTTAATATTTGCAGAAGACACACTTAAAATTAATGATAGTAAAAATTTTAAAGTATTTTATTTTAAAAATTCAGAAAGTATTAATAA
>DASVGS010000052.1:0-2525 GCA_036379435.1 Ignavibacteriaceae bacterium | reverse complement strand
TTCATATTTAAATATTTTATCAAAATCTATAAAGGATGCGTCCACTCTTATACCGTGTAAATCCCATATTTTTCGATCTAGATATTATTCTAAAAGAATTTAATCAGGATTATCATTCCTGCTTTAATCAGGATAGAACATCCATTTTTTTTTCTTACAAACTTCCAGATATTCTTTGCTAAAGTCAACAAATCACTTTAGCAGTACTCAAGTCCATCAAATTAAATTGTAATTATTTGCAATACTCCATTTGGCTTTCAAACTACCATTGTAAAAAGTTGCAATATTAATTTTGGGCTTAAAATAGACATTGTAAAAAGTTACATTACCACTTTTAAGCTTCAGAGCCGTATTCGCAATTTTCAGAATGCTATTTTGAAGGCAAAAACCCCTATTCGTAAAATCCAGAATGCTACATTTAAGGCAAAACCCCCCATTCGTAAAATTCAGAATACTATCCTGAAGTTTCAGAGTCCTATTCGTAAATTTCAGAATGCTATCCTGAAGCTTCAAGGCCCTATTCGTAAATTTCAGAATGCTACATTGAAGGCAAAATCCCCTATTCTGAAAATCCGGAATGGTTACTTTTGGGTAAAAACCCTTGTTCTACTTCCACTTAATTGTGCAGCCGATAGAAAAAGTTTCCGGCACAGAAACTTCTTTATCATTTAGCACTTCCATAATTGCATCTCTTAAATAAGCAGATTTAACTTTATCGGGTTCCTGCCAGTTATCGTCAATCTTGCCTTCGTACTTTAGTTTTCTGTCGCTATCAAATAGAAAAATTTGTGGTGTATGTGTTGCCCCAAATGCTTTTGCAGCCTCTTGTGTTTCATCTCTTAGATACGGAAAGTTAAAACCTTTTGCGGCTGATCTTTTTTTCATTTCATCAAATGAGTCATCAGGATATTTTACGTCATCGTTAGAATTGATTGCAATTATTTGTACATCTTTTACAAACTCATTTTGCAAATTCATTATTCTTTCTTCGTACGCCTGCACGTAAGGACAGTGATTACAGCTAAAGATTACTATCAAAATTTTCTTGTCTTTAAAATCATTCAGGCTGTATGTCTTATTATCAACACCCGGTAAAGTAAAACCGGGAATTACAGAATCTATTTTCAATTTGTTATCAGACATAGTAAATTTTCCTTTAGTTAAATAATCTTTTAGTTAACTGAACAAAAATATCAAAACATGAAAACACTTCTCTTACTCTTAACAATAATAATCTCAGAAACCATTATGTCACAAAATTATGATTTTGAACAGCACCTGTATCAATCTTATGATAGGTACAAGGAAAACAGTTTAACCCACAGAAGATTTAAACACGCTGATATTATTCCTTTAATAGATAAACTTAAACACAAAACAGGATTTACAGTTAAGGTTGTAGGTAAATCAGTTGAAGGCAGAGAGCTAAAATTGATCAGCATTGGTCACGGTAAAAAGAAAATATTTATGTGGTCTCAAATGCATGGTGATGAACCAACTGCCACCGCCGCATTGTTTGATATTTTTAATTTCATTAATGATCCTGCAAACAAAGATTTTTGTACTGCACTTTTTGAAAAAGTAACGCTATACTTTTTACCAATGGTAAACCCCGATGGCGCAGAAAGATTTAGACGAAGAAATTTTTATGATATTGATTTAAATCGTGATGCATCCCGCTTGCAATGCCCCGAGGCAGTAATATTAAAAACTGTTTTTGATAGTTTAAAAGCTGATTTCGGATTTAACCTTCACGATCAAAGTCACAGATATTCCGTAGGAAATAGTTTTAGAACCGCCACAATAAGTTTTCTTGCGCCTGCATTTAATTATGATAAAGATATAAACAATGTGCGCGGCAATGCAGTTAAACTTATCGGGAATATGTACAATGCACTTTCACAATTTATTCCCGGGCACATTGCAAAATATTCTGATGAATACGAACCGAGAGCATTTGGTGATAATTTTCAGAAATGGGGAACGAGTACAATATTAATAGAATCCGGCGGATGGAAAGATGATCCCGAAAAACAGTTTATAAGAAAAATAAATTTTATTGCTTTGCTTTCTGCTTTCAAATCCATTGCAGAAGAAAGTTACATGAATACAAGTAATGATATTTATGAATCAATTCCATTTAACGATAAGTACATATTTGATATGTTGTTAAGAAATCTGACAGTTAAAGAAGGGAAAAAACTAATCAAGGTTGATATCGGAATAAACATGGATGAATTTGAAGGACCGAATGAAAAAAATATTTATTACAAATCCACAGTAGATGATCTTGGTGATCTATCAACTTTTTTTGCCTACAACGATTATGATTTTGAAGGATATACAATTGAACGTGCAAAGGTGTATGATGATAAAGTTTATACTTTAAAAAAATCAGAGGAGCTGGATTTTTATAAACTCTACTCAAAAGGATATTCAACCATACTTGTAAAAAAATTACCTGAAGAAAAGTTTACAAAATTACCTATCAACATTGCGCAAAAAAACAGGATAGATACAACCAT
>DASVGS010000051.1:0-2062 GCA_036379435.1 Ignavibacteriaceae bacterium | reverse complement strand
TTATTAATGAAACGATTAATAAAAAAAGTATTATCGTTACAGGTTGTAATGTTAATACAATAAATATTTCATTGAGTAATAAAAGATTTGAAAAAATTTTAAGTGAATTTGATATCATTCATCCGGATGGCATTGGGATTTATTTAGCTTCAAGATTACTGTACGGGCAAAAAGGATTCTCATCAAGATTCACCGGCTCAGATTTTTATTCACATTTAATTAACTCTGCAATTGAGAACAATTGGTCATTCTATTTTTTTGGTGATGAAGAGAAAACCCTAAAATTGATTACTAAAAATCTACCAAAGATTAAAATTGCTGGATTTTGTAATGGATTTAATTATGATAACAATGATTTGATCGTAAAGATAAATAATTCGAACCCGGACATTTTAATTGTCGGACTTGGATCACCAAAACAGGAACAGTGGATAATTGAGAATAAAAGAAATATTAATACTAAAGTTATAATTGCCGTCGGCGATGGTATTAAGGTTTTTGCTGGGACAAAAAAACGTGGACCAAAGTTTATCCAAAAAATTGGGCTAGAGTGGTTTGTAAGATTTTTGTACGAACCAAAACGTCTTTGGAAGCGATATTTTATTGGTATTCCTTTGTTTATTTTCAGAGTAATAAAATTTAAGTTATTGAATACAAAAGCCGGATAGTATTATGAAAACTGCTTTTACTTTATTGATTTTTATAATTATAGGTTTTTCATCTTCTATCATTTCTCAAAATAAAATTGTAAAGAGTGAAAATGGATTTTCAATTGAAATTGTTTTTGATGAACCTCTTTTTACTGATAAAGTAAATGGGATTTTAAAGATCAGAGATTATCCTGATTTTACTGATGTATCTCAATCCGGAAAATTTAAATTACCATCTAAAACATTTTTAATTGCTATTCCTCCATATTCCAAACCTAACATTACTCTATCTATAATTGAAGAAGAAGTTATAAAAGGAGTAATACCATCAATTCAACCTAAGGTAAAGTTACTTAATGATTCTACTTTAATTAATGAAGAAGTTGAGTTTAAAGATGCAACAATTGAAAACAGCATTGCGAATGATATGGAAATAATTGGATATGGCTGGTATCGGAATAATTATTTTGCACAGGTAAAAGTTAAAACTCATTCTTTCGACGTAAACATAAATCAGTTACGAATTATCAAAAAAGTAAACCTTAAAATTAATTTTGATTCCGGTTATCCATTTTTATTAGATGAAAAAGTACTTAATGATAAAATCACTTATAATGATTTTGAACATTTGATTATTAATCCCCAAATGTTGGAGCAGTTTAAAGGGAAGCAGCCATTGATTTTAGAGGACACAACAGGTGTCTGGATTAATTATGGGTCAGAATATTTAAAAATAGGTACAGCTAAAGATGCCTTATTCACGATTTCAAAATCAGATCTTGAGACGAAGGGTATTAATACGGCATCCATAAATCCTAAAACTTTCCGATTGATTGAATCAGGGAAAGAAATACCAATTACAGTATTTGGTGAAGATGATAATGTTTTTAATGACAATGATTACATACAGTTTTATGGAACACTCAATTATCCTAAAACTTCATACAGGATAATTAATAATCCGAATGAACCTTATAACGAGTATCTTGATCGTTATTCTGATACAACATTTTATTTTTTAACATGGGGTTTGCAGGATGGACAAAGAGTCCCTGTACAAAATTTATTTAATTCAGGATTGACTGATACACTGACATATTATAACTATCTTGAACATACCGAAAGTAATAAAATATTTCAAAACTGTTACACCGATGAAGTTGAAAATCAATCACCCGGTTGGTTAAGAAATAAATCATGGTATTTTCTGCAGACTGTTTGGCTATATAGCAATAATACTCGTAACTATAATTTTAATGTTACAGATGTGATCCCTAACAAATTAGCAAAATTTTATTATAAAGCCGTCAGCTTTGGTTCTAGTATTTCATTGAATGCTCATCAATTAAATTTAAAAGTAAACGATATCTTAGTAGATTCTCAATCCATAAATCGAAATGAACAAGTACTTT
>DASVGS010000050.1:0-2586 GCA_036379435.1 Ignavibacteriaceae bacterium | reverse complement strand
AAGCGAAAATAGAAAATCGATTTACTTTTGGATCATAAATATTAATTCCCATTCCTGCGGTACCAACCCAAAGAATTCCTGTCCTGTCTATAAACAAACTTGAAATACTGTTGTAACTAATTGAATATTGATCTGAGGGATCGTTTCTAATATAATTGTACAAATTATTCTTTGGATCAAAACTCATTAGTTCAGCAGGAGTTGCAAGCCACAAAATACCTGAGCTATCTTCAACTATCTGCATTACACTGCCCCAGCCATATCTAAAAACTTCATACCGGTTTGGAAAAATTTTGTAGTTACCGTTTTGCCTGTTAAATTTTACCAATCCACTTAACGATCCCAACCAAAGATCTCCATTGCGGGTTTCGCATATCGAGTAAACTGTTCCATCAAAATAATTTGGCGGCGCTTCAGGATTACGGGTTTTAATATCATAATGAATAAATTTTTCTGTCTTGAAATCAAATTTATCTAACCCGGTTAAAGTACTAACCCACAACAAACCTTTTGAATCAAAAAATAAAGTTGATACAATGTTACTGCTTAAACTGCCGCTTTGCGCAGGGTTCGAGATGTATTGTGCGTAAGAAATTTCGAAACTGTCTTTCTTTTTTAAGCTAATTTTGAAAACTCCTTCGCCTCTTGTACCGAACCATATGTTTCCCTGTGAATCTTCTACAAGAGATTTTATTTCATCTATCTCGCTTGTCTTAAGCACATTTGAGGTGTAATGAATTCGGTGAAAGATTTCCGTTTCCCGGTCAAAAATATTTAAGCCGCCATTTAGTGTTCCAACCCAAATATAACCGCGTGTATCTTCAAGCAATGCAGTAATGAAATTATCGGAAATAGTAGTTGTGTCAAACGGATCATGCTGATAAACTAAAAATGTATGACCGTCAAATCTGTTTAATCCATCTTTTGTTCCAAACCACATAAACCCTTTTTGATCCTGTATAATACAGGAAACAAAATTTTGTGATAAACCATCATCGCTTGAAAGGCTTTTGAATTTTAAATTTTGGTTTTGTGGTATGCCATTAGAAGTAATGAGAAAAATTGATAAGACAAAGAATAATAACTGACCGTGAAACTTAAATCTCATAATACAAGTGAGGTAATTATATTTTATAAAATCAGCGATAAGAAATCTCAATTACTTCTAATAAGGATTAAAGGATATTTTAATTTTTAATAATGACACTATTACTGATATAAAGATATCAGAATTTTGAAATAGTTTATAAAATTTTTGTTCAATTAGTTTCTGTATGTAAAATACGTTAAAAAATTTATTATCAAAAAATTATTACTACCTTACAATTTTAGAAATGTAAAGAAATTTATTTGCGTCTGTTGAATAAACTTCTGTTGAATATTTCATCAAACCAATTCTATTAAAGGACGGATTTAAATCATCCATTGTTCACTAAGGAATTTTGTTAATAGCAAACAATAATTTAAAACAGTTTAAATCATATAAATCCCGAAAACAAAAACTTTGATTTTGCTTAAATAATGTAACTTTATGATAATTTTATTATTGCGTTAAAAATCCTAAACATTGCAAGAATTATCATAACCACTATAGTTTACTTTCCAATAAGTTTGTATTGCTTAAAAAAGGATTTTTTAATTCTCAATAGTTTTTTATTGACAGAATTAAATAGTTGCTTTACATTAACAGTTGTCAATAAATTTTTATATATTGATTTCGCTATTTCGAGGGTATTGTTAAATCTCTTGAGCAGGATTTGACAATCAGAGTTTTATAAAATAACTAATAATAATTATCCCTGGAGAGATGTATCATGAATACTATTTCACGAATAATGCTATTAATAGTATTATGTTTTTTTGGCACGCAAAGTTTTCTGCTTTCACAATCCTTTCAATCAAAATTAAAATCCCTTACAGATGGAGCGGATGTAGTCTTAACCGGAAAAGTGGTTAAACAAACTTCTTCCTGGAATTCGGACAGATCACGAATTTATACCGAAGTTACGGTAAAGGCAGATGAATATCTTAAAGGAAATACTTCGGAAAATACATTATCCGTAAAGACTTTAGGCGGTGAGGTTGGAGATGTTGGAGAACTTTATTCTCATATGCCAAAATTTAGTAATGATGAAGAAGTATTGTTGTTTGTAAAAAAAAATAATAAAGATTTGAGTTACAGGGTATTAAATGGTGAAGAAGGAAAAATAACTTTGTATGAAGATAAAGCAACTGGAGAAAAGATAACGTCTTCCAATCAAAAAATATCAACTCTTAAAAAAGAAATTAAAAGCTATGTTGAACAACGTTGATGTTCACACAAAAATCATTTATGGATCTATAGTTTTTAATAATTAATCTATGTTGAGGATAATATGAAAATTTCAAAAAATATTTTTGCTTTTGTTTTAATTTTGATCGCTCTCTCTTTAAATAGCAATATTTTATTTGCGCAGGGCGGAAATAATAATGCGTTTGTTTTTAACGGTTCAACAAGTCAACTTTACGTTTATGATAATGCACCTGCAAACAGCGATGCAAATCAGGACGGCTTTAAATATTTTAACAGTAATGCAGCCAATAATC
>DASVGS010000049.1:0-2470 GCA_036379435.1 Ignavibacteriaceae bacterium | reverse complement strand
GGAAGAAAAATTATTAATGTTAAGAAGATTGCACGGGCTTGATGGGCATCCTGAAGTTAGACAAAATGGAATTGAAGCAAGCACCGGTTCACTTGGAATGGGAATTTCAAAAGGAAAAGGTTTTGCCTGGGCAAAATCTTATCTAAATAATAAAGGACATGTTTACGTTCTTACCGGTGATGGAGAATTTCAGGAGGGACAAATTTATGAATCCCTGCAGGCAACAGCTCATCAGAAAGTAAACAACATTACTGCAATAATGGATCACAATAAATATCAGACAGATATGCTTGTTGCTGATGTAAATAATATTGAAGATGTTGTTGAAAAAGTTAAAGCATTTGGCTGGCACGTGGTAAGAATTAATGGTCACGATTATAATATTTTGAAAAAAACTTTTGATGAACTTAAAAAAGTAACTGACAAGCCAAAGATGATAATTGCTGATACGATAAAGGGCAGGGGAGTTTCGTTTATGGAAAAACCATTAACGGAAACTTTCCGGGGAAAAACGCTTTACAAATGGCATTCCGGTGCACCTGATGATGAAAGTTACGAGAAAGGTTTGGGAGAGATTACGGAAGCAATCAATAAACTTGCTGAACGATTTGGAATAGAAAAAATTCAAATACCTGAAAACAAATCCGAAGGCAAACCAATCACCAAACTTGATAAAGAATTTGTAACTGAAGCTTATGGTGAAGCCTTAGTTGAAATTGCAAAGACAAATAAAAAATTGGTTGTGCTGGATGGCGATCTTTCTGCTGACTGCAAACTTCGAAACTTTGAAAGAATTTATCCAGATAGATTTATTGAAAACGGAATTGCTGAGCAAGATATGGTTTCAACAGCTGGCGGGTTAGCAAGAATGGGATTAATTCCTGTTGTTAATACTTTTGCAAGCTTTCTTGCTGCACGTGCAAATGAGCAGATCTATAATAACGCTGGTGAAAAAACTAAAATCATTTACACCTGTCATTTTTCAGGAATGATTCCTGCAGGACCGGGAAAATCTCATCAAAGTGTTAGGGATATTTCATTATTTGGAGCGCTGCCAAATGTAACTATCATTCAGCCTTGCAATGCTGAAGAAACAAAATTAGCAACTGAATATTGTGTGAATAAAGCTGAAGAAAACTGTATGCTCAGATTAGTAATTGGTCCTTCGCCTGAAAGAATAGAACTACCAAAAAACTATAAATTTAAAGTTGGTACGGGAAGTGAATTAACAAAAGGAAAAGATGCAATTTTATTCAGCTATGGTCCGGTTATGCTGCACGAAGCTTTGGTAGCTGCTGATTATCTGAAAAAAAATAGTTTTGGATTGAAAGTTGTAAATATACCCTGGTTAAATAAAATTGATAATGATTGGCTGAAAGAATTAGTAAAAGATCAAAAAAGAATTTTTGTTTTAGAAGATCATTCTGCAGTTGGTGGACTTGGCGATAGATTATTAAATGCTTTGGTTGAAATAGATGAAATCGGCGGGAAAGAATTTACAAACTTTGGGTTGAAAGAGTATCCTGAATGCGGAACCCCATTAGAGGTTTTGGAATTTCATAAATTAGATGGAAAATCTTTAGCGCAAAGAATTTCTGGAATAGAAGATATCGAAACTGCTGATGCTATTAAACAAAAATATACAACTGATGCACCGCAGTAAACTATTTTATCCAATAATCTGGTTTACGATGTTGATGAGCGATTGCAAGAATTAAAATACAATCTTTTTCAATCGAGTAAAGAATTTTATATGGGAATCTGTGAAGTAGTGCTTTTCTTACTTCATTTATTTCAATCGACCATGCATCAGGATGTTCAGTAATTCTTTTAAGAGAAGATTTTATTTCGTTCTTAAATAAAAAACCAAGTCCAGGCTGCTCTGTTTCGTAATAAGCAAAGGCATCATCCAATTCTTGCTTTGCGAACTTTGAAAAGAGAATTTTCATTTTTTATTTAAGCACCTTTTCAACAGGAATTGTTTCAAGCTTACCTTCTCTAAAGGCTTTTAATCTTTTTTCTGCTTCTTCTGCCCAGATTTGATCAATTGTTTTATCTGGTTCATCCAGGCTTTTTATTAATCCTTCAATTATCAAAAATCTTTCTTCAGGCTTTAATTTCATTGCCATTTCAAGAATATCTTTATTACTCATTTCATCTTTCCTTGTTTCTAATTTCAACATCAAAATAATAAAATCAATAAAATAAAATCAATTCATTTTATGGATTAAATTCTTCAGCTGAAACTCATGTCTTATTGGATGCATTACCGCGTGTTCTAGCATCGCATCAATACAAAATTCAACATCCCAATTGGATTTATAAACTTTATCCTCAAACTTTTCCGGTGGAACATCTTTTAATGGATATTTCCATTTATCAATTAGATAATCAAGATAATGGGCTGCTTTTTCAACAACTATTTCGGGCAATGGTGCTTCATCAATTTGCGGATCGGGAAGATTAAGCT
>DASVGS010000048.1:0-2873 GCA_036379435.1 Ignavibacteriaceae bacterium | reverse complement strand
TTACAAATTGCTGTAATTTAAGTTTACGTATCAGTTTTTGATTTTCTTTTCTAAGGAATCCTACAAAATGTAACTCAATATTCGAGGCTATGTCCGGTCTTTCAATTGTTAATTGCTTAAAAGCTTTTAACAAATAGACCGGTGTATTATAAACCATAAATATTCCGGAGTACATTAATACCATTTTATTTTGTGGTTTTGGCTGTGCAGAAATTCTTTCAAAATCTATATGATCATAACCATGAGAAATTATCACAACATCGTCAAATGTTAAAAAAGGATAAGTGTGTAAAAGTTTTTCTTTAATTTTTCTATTTGTAACTATAATCCTATCGGCAGCCTTTAACGCATTGTATTCCTTCTTCTTATGGATAATTTTATGAAACGGTGTTGGATAGAAGGCAAAATAACTTTTATACCAAAGATCTCTATAATCTGCAAACAATGGTACATCATGGTTCTTTTTGATTTTGGATATCGCATCAAATGCTGAAAAAGGAGGACAGGTTACAAAAATTGCATCAAACTTTTCTGTTGTCAAAATTTCATCAATTTTTTTTGCTACTAATTTGGACCATGAAATTTTATTATCAGGAATAAAAAAAGTCTGGCTCAATTTATCCAGTACGCCTCTTAAAAATTCACCAGGAAGTTTTACCGTACCCAGTTTAGAAAGAATTGAATTTGGTTCTTTGCTGCCTGAAACCCTTACAATTTTTATATTCAAATCGGATAATTCTTTAGAAAGCGATTTATCGTGAGCAAAGTAAGCAATGTTTCCGGTTGTGATTACAGTTGGTTCCCAATTATAGTTTTTCATGTATTTAACAAACTTCAAAGTTCTCTGAACACCGCTTAATCCCAAGGGTGGAAAATAATATGCAACAACAAGCACTTTGAACATTTTAAACTATATCCCTATTTATTACTTTGATAGTTTGGTGACTCTTGAGTTAATATTACATCATGCGGATGACTTTCTTTTAATCCTGCAAGAGTAATTTGGATAAATTTACTTTTGGTTTTAAGAGACTTTATGGTAGGATTACCAGTATAACCCATTGAAGCGCGAAGCCCTCCAACAAGCTGATAGACTGTGTCTTCCAGAGGTCCTTTATACGGAACTCTTCCTTCAATTCCTTCCGGCACCAGCTTTTTGATATCATCCTCTGCATCCTGAAAATACCTGTCTTTGCTTCCTTGTTTCATGGCGCTAAGTGAGCCCATCCCTCGATATGATTTAAAACTTCTTCCCTCGTACAAGATTTTATCTCCTGGACTTTCATCAACTCCTGCAAAAAGTCCTCCAATCATTACAGAATCTGCGCCGGCTGCAATAGCTTTTGGAACATCACCTGTTTGTTTAATACCTCCATCAGCAATAATTGGAATTCCATATTTCTTGCTTGCTGAGTATGCCTGAGCGATTGCAGTAATTTGAGGTACACCAACTCCGGCAATTACTCTTGTCGTGCAAATAGATCCAGGACCAATACCAACTTTTACAGCATCTACTTTACAATCAATAAGATCAATTGTAGCATCATAAGTAGCTACATTACCAACAATTAGCTGTATGTACTTAAATTTTTTACGGATATCTTTTACAGCCCTCAAAACTCCAATAGAATGACCGTGTGCGGTGTCAATTACAATTACATCTGCACCACTATCGGTTAAAGATTGAACCCGATCAATTATATCACGTGTTACTCCTACTGCCGCACCAACTCTCAACCTACCCTGATCATCTTTACAAGCATTTGGGTGCTTTTTCTTCTTTAAAATATCTTTGAAAGTAATTAGTCCTTTTAATTTTCCTGATTTATCCACCACGGGAAGTTTTTCGATCTTGTACTTTTGTAATAGTACCTCAGCTTTTTCTAAAGTAGTTCCCATCGGAGCAGTTATTAAGTTATCTTTGGTCATTAAGTCAGCGACTTTTAATTTTTTATTAGGTTCAAATCTGAGATCACGGTTTGTTAATATACCCACAAGTTTAGTGTTTATATCTACGACAGGTATTCCTGAAACCCGATACTTTTTCATAATTTCAAGCGCATCACCAATTGTTTTATCAGAAGTTAAAGTAATTGGATTTCGAATCATTCCACTCTCTGATCTTTTAACTTTATCAACCTCATTACATTGTTCTTCAATACTTAGATTCTTATGTAAAATCCCGATACCACCTTCTCTTGCAAGAGCTACTGCCATGGCAGATTCTGTAACTGTGTCCATCGCGGCAGAAATGATAGGAATATTTAATTTTATTTCCGGGGTAAGATAAGTTGTGATATCAACTTCACGAGGTAGTACGGATGATTTACCGGGAAGCAGCAGAATATCATCAAAGGTCAATCCTATTTCCAAAAGATTTTTATCTAACATATTATTCCTTACAAATCAAAATATAAATTCTTAATTATCAAATGCAGACAAACCAGTAATATCCTCTCCAATTATAAGTGTATGCATTTCGTGCGTTCCTTCATAAGTAATTACTGATTCCAGATTAGCCGCATGCCTCATTACCGGATACTCATCAAGTATACCATTTGCTCCCAAAATTTGTCTGGACATTCGTGCAATATCCAAAGCAATTTCACAATTATTTCGCTTAGCCATTGATACCTGAGTAAATTTAAGTCTTCCCTGATCTTTTAATCTTCCTAATTGAAGATTCAATAATTGAGCTTTAGTAATTTCTGTAACCATATATACTAACTTACTTTGAGTCAACTGATATCCAGCGATGGGTCTGCTAAATTGCTTTCGGGATTTTGCATAGTTTAATGCAGAATCATAACATGCCATCATCGAACCGACAACACCCCAAGCAATTCCATATCTTGCTTGATTAAGACACATTA
>DASVGS010000047.1:0-2445 GCA_036379435.1 Ignavibacteriaceae bacterium | reverse complement strand
AGAAGAAATTCATCACGCTAAGGAAGAGGGGATTCAATTTATATTGCTATCTAATCCAGTAAAATTTATAGGTGATGAGCAGGGTTGGTTAACAGGTGTTGAATTATTAAAAATGGAACTTGGCGAACCTGATTCTTCAGGAAGAAGAAAACCCGTACCAATTGAAAATTCTAATTATATCCTTGATATCGATATGGCTGTTATTGCAATTGGAAATGGTTCAAATCCAATAATTCAGCAAACTACTCCTGAACTTAAATTTAATAAGTGGGGAAATATTATAGTTAATGATGAAACCATGGCAACATCCAAAAAAGGTGTATTTGCCGGTGGTGATATTGTAACTGGTGGTGCAACTGTAATCCTGGCTATGGGTGCAGGAAGAAAAGCAGCAAAAGCAATTAACGATTATTTAATAAACAATTAATTATTAAAGTATCAAATTTTAGATTTCTTGATATAATTATTAAATCAAAAAATTGCCTTTTGTAAATGCTTGAAGTAATTTTACTTCAATTTTTTAATACTTTCCCCGAGAAATAAAAATTGCAATTCAACGGAATCAGAATGTTAGCAGCTGTAATGTTCACAGATATGGTGGGCTATACAGCAATGATGCAGGAAGATGAGAAACGGGCAAAGGTTCTGCGCGATCGGCATCGAAACGTTCTTGAAGACTTATCACTTCAACACCAGGGCAAAGTTATCCAGTATTTTGGTGACGGTACATTAACAATTTTTGGAAGTGTAGTTGAAGCTGTCCTTTGTGCAATCGATATTCAATCCGAGCTAAAGAAAGAACCCGCTGTTAATTTACGAATTGGAATTCATTCAGGCGATATAGTTTATGACGATGATGGTGTTTTTGGTGATTGTGTAAATGTAGCAGCAAGAATTGAGGCTTCCGCAGTAGGCGGTTCAATATTAATCTCAAGAAAAGTTTACGATGAATTAAGCAATCATAAAGAGATTGAGGCAGTTTCACTCGGTTATCACGAATTTAAAAATGTTAAAAGTCCGATTGAAGTTTATGCAATAAAAAATAATAATCTCGTTATTCCTGCAACATCTTCCATATCAACATTAGTTGGATTAAAAAAAGAATCTATTGCAGTATTGCCATTTATAAATTTAAGCTCAGATGTTGAAAATGAATATTTTTCAGATGGAATTACTGAAGAAATATTAAATGCTCTTGCAAAGGTTGATAAACTGCAGGTTACTTCCAGAACTTCATCATTTGCATTTAAGGATAAAAGTGTAGATATAAGAGAAATAGGGAGACAACTTTCTGTAAAATCCGTTTTAGAAGGCAGTGTTAGAAAAATTGGAAACAGAGTTAGGGTGGCTGCTCAACTTATCGAAACAAAAAATGGTTATCATAAATGGTCTGAAACTTATGATCGTGATATAAATGATATTTTTGCTGTACAGGATGAAATCGCAAGAACAATCTCTTCCACTTTAATTGAAAATTTAACTCTGTCAGATCAAAGTAAGACGTTTGTAAAATCCTCTACCCGAAACATGGAAGCTTATAATTATTATCTGAAATCATCACACTTCTGGAAAAAATGGACACCGCTTGATATTAGAAAATCTTTGGAGTACTTAGAACAAGCAATTCAATTAGATGAAAAGTTTGCACAGGCATTCTCTGCTCTCTCAGGATGTTATGTTTATCTTGGTGCATTTGGTCAGATGCCAACATCTATCGCTTATCCAAAAGCTAAAGAGTACGCACAAAGGGCACTACAACTTGATGATGCATTACCTGCATCTCACTTATCCATTGCAATGGTAGATTTTTTTGATTGGAATTGGGATGCGGCTTACAAATCATTTATTAAAACTCTTGAATTAAATCCTAACAGTGCCGAAGCTCACCAGTATTTTTCTTATTACTTGCTGGCTTTCGGAAATATTAAAAAAGCAGTTACTGAATCTGAAAAAGCTTTAGAAATTGATCCATTGTCTTTGCCTATAAATGCATCACTTGCTGATACCTATGCACATTGTGGATTTTTTGAGCAGGCTAAAGATCAATATCTTAAAACATTAGAGTTGGATAATTCATTCAGATCTGCACTAAATGGTTTGGGCTGGGTTTACTATTTTTTGGGTGAATATGATGAGGCAATAAAAATTTTAAAACATTCTCAGGAATTATTAGGTGATCCGTTAAAATCAAATGCCGCTTTAGGATTTATGTACGCAAGATTAGATATGCAAAAGGAATTACAGAATTGTTTGACAAAACTTACTGAAAGAGAAAAAAATGAAAAAGATATTTCATTCCTTTTTGATTATGCAATTATAAATTTGGGATTAAAAGATTACGATAAAGTTTTTGAATATTTAAATAGAGCATTTAATGAAAAGATTGGTGGCCTGATTTTTATTAAAAGCCGGTACTGGAAAGAGATTCATGATGATCCGAGATTT
>DASVGS010000046.1:0-2724 GCA_036379435.1 Ignavibacteriaceae bacterium | reverse complement strand
TAGCCGCATCAAAATTAATTTTATGCGTTCCTGATTCTTTAAATTCATTTATAAGTGAGGCTATCTCTTTTCCGATTACATCATAGATCTTTAAAGTAACATTAGAACTATTCGGCAAATTAAATTCAATTGTTGTTCCCGGATTAAATGGGTTAGGGTAGTTCTGTTTTAGATCGAATGCATATGGAATTAAATTATTATCCTCCAAAACTCCAACGGATGAAAATTCAATAGGTACAGTCCAGATCTGGTAGGTTCCGGTTGAGTTATCCATCCAGACAGGAAAAAGTTTATTTCCAACAGAAGTAATATCAATATTATCACCCATGTAACCCTGTCCTAATCCACCAATTGCTGCTGGTTTAAAATTATGATCGCTGATTTCGTATTCATTCCATGAATTTCCACCATCGGTTGATCTTGCAAGAAAAACTCCTGAAGAATCGCTCGTAGTATTCCGATCATCATAGAAAATGACATTGACACCACCAAATTCATCTACGGTAATTCCTGTAAAAAATTGAATCTTACCATTGTTAAGAGCATCCTGATTTACTCTGATTCCATCAGACCATGTTTGCCCGCCATCTGTAGACTTTCTTAAAATAATATCCGGATCACTGCCGGCAGGTGAAAGATTTTTTTGAGATGTAACAATATAAATTGTACCTCTGGTAGATGTGTTTGATAAATCGACAGCCATTCTTGGCAAACCGTTTACACGTATACTTTGTTTCTCTGTCAGGATCCCCACAATTCCATTCATAGCAAAAGCATTTTCATTTGCACTCCAATTTGTTCCACCATTTGTAGATGAAGCGAATCCTACTCTAACTTCTGTAAAAGGCGAAATACTTGTAACCCCGGCCCAGCAAATGTAAACTTCATTATTTGCACCGAGTGCAATTTCACCGCCTGCTCTCCTCAAATTTTCATTACTAAGATAATTTTTTGCAGCCCAATTTTGTGCGCCATCATTAGAATAAGAAAAACCAATCTGGTAAGGTGGAATTAATTTTGCCCAGCATACATAAGTCCTTCCATAAAAATTACTATTTGGATTTGCATCTGTAACAATTGTTGCTCTTTCAAGTTCATCATCCGAAATAGTTTTTTGAGCTGACCACGTTATTCCATTGTCAGTTGAAAAATGAGAAAATATTCCCGGAAAAGAAGTTGAACCTTTTCTTGTAAGGATAAAGGTACCATTTTTATCAATTGCTATTGAAGGATCACCGCCGTGAAAAAATATATTTGCACCGTTGCAAGTGTCACTTCCATACCAGGAATCGCCTGAATTTGTTGTAACATAAATTCCTTCGCTAACAAAAAATGTTGGAATAAATTGTAAAGTGTTTGCGGAAGAAAATAATATTTCAGGATTGTTTGGATGCTTTGTAATAAAAACTTCTGATTGGGAAGTATTGCCTGGCAGGATCCTATAATTTTCTCCAATAATAATTCCGCCTCCCTGTGGATGGGAGACGGAGTTTAAAACAAGAATACTAAAAAAAAGAATTATAATATTTTTAACCATGATTTCCTTTATCAATACGTGCTAAAAAACATAACCAAATTTTAATGAAGCAAAAAATGTTTGAGGTTCACCGGATTCATAAAATCTTCCGTTAGAAGAATTAATATTAATAAACCCAACATACTTTTGGTCTAAAATATTATTTAGTCCGCCGGAAAGAAGTATATTAAAATTGCCCATAAAAAGTTCAAGCCCTAATGTAGAATTCAATATCTGGTAGCCATCAGTTTGATCAGAATTAGCATCGTTAACATACATTCCGCTAACAGTTTGATAAACGCCTTTTACAAAGCCATTTAAGTACGCCGTAAGTTGATGTCGATATTCGAGTCCGATAAGCAAATTATGTTTTGGAACACTTGGAACAAAATTCCCGCTAAAATCCTTAACGCTTGTTGCAATTTGATTAAGAGAATCAATATCAATTGAGACAGCGGAATACTCATCATAGGTAAAATCAGAAAAAGTGTAAGACAAAATTGCTTTTAATCCGGTATAGATTTCAGTTGTTATTCCAGCTTCCAAACCACGGCGATTGGTTTTTGCGGAGTTCCTGAAAAACACATCTCCATAAACCTCAAACGGAACAATTTCATCTTTAACTACTGTATTAAAAAAAGTAAATTCAAAAAGTGTATTACTAAAATAATCGCTGCTTTCGTTTAATAAATTTCCTTTAACACCAAGTTCAAAATTGGTTGAATGCTGAGGTTTAAGATCAGGATTAAGCAAAGCACCCGGATTTGAACTTAGAGGATAATTATCCAATTCATTTCCGGCTGGAGAATCAAAACTGTATCCAAAGGAAGTGTACACTGCAATACTTGGAGTAATTTTATAATTGAGTGCAAACTTTGGAGTAAAGTCTTCAAATCTTTTATCTGTATTTTGAAAACCGAATAATCTGTTTAATGAATTGAAGTAAATGTTATCATATCTTCCACTCATTAATAAGAACAAATGATTATTGTATAGTTCAAAATTATTCAGAATATAAAAGCCTGAATTACCAACAGTTTCATCAACATAATTTAATAGTTGATCACCTTTTGCACCGGCTATGCTGTTAAACTCTGATACCGGTCCTGTCTGATAAAACAAATCACCGCCAACTGTAAATGTATTTTCTCTTTTAAGGATTGAAGATTTGTTTACATATTTTACGCTTGCACCTAACCCGTAACGAT
>DASVGS010000045.1:0-2386 GCA_036379435.1 Ignavibacteriaceae bacterium | reverse complement strand
ATTTCCTTGTGAAACACCAATATCAGTACTTGTTATTCCATTAGCGACCCCGCTAGTGGCTGTAAATGTTCCCTCATAACTCAAGAATTGAATAACGGCTCCTTGATATGATAGGCATAATCCATCAATATCATTCTGAATCCCAGAGATAGCTTTTGAAAAATATCTAAATGAATTATCGGATGGGTCTATTGAACCGGCGTCGAATGTACTTAGATTATGATTTGTACCATAAGGCAATCCGTCCGCACCATTATAGAGCGTGATAACAAAATCACTTAAAGTATAAGATGAGTAATTCTGAAGTACCACTTCAACAAATTCATTTGCATCTGCGCCAGCATTGTCGTAATGAAATTCGTTAATCCAAGCATTTTGTGCTACAGCTAATGGAGTAATGAATAAAACAAGTAACCCAAATTTTTTCATTTTGCCTCCCATAAATTTGAAATAATAATTAAAATTGGATGGTTTGATTAAGCTGAATATGACCTAAAAATCAACCCTCACTGGCAAACTAAAAAAAATGATTTTAAAAGTCTACATTTGGCAATAATTATTTTATGATAATAATTTGATTGTGGCAATTAAATTAAATTAATGGAAGGCCATTCCCGCTTGCGCGGGAATGACAAACTAAACAACTACTTACGTTTGGAAGTCAGCTTACCGTAAACACCGCTGTAACTCGTAAGATCAGAATTGATAGCACCAACAACAACCTTCGTTTTAACACGCACAGGCATCTTTGCATCATCATTCGTCATCCATAACATAATACTTCCCTCGTTCTTAAAAAGTCCGCCCTCCTGCACCAAAGGCTCAACAATTATACACTCAAACTTACCGGCCGCAACCTCAATAGTCTCTTTCCCGTGATACACTACATCAAGATCATAAACCTTATCCTTATAAAAATTCTTTAACGGAATTCTGTCACCCACATTTAAATTCGAGTAATCAAGTGTTCTTGCATAAAAGAAAGCCGAAACAATATCGTTAACATACTTGGGTATATCAAACTCACCCCCGCTTGTCTTTGCTTTCCCTTTCCTTTGGTCAAAGAATGCTGAAAAATCCCTTGAATAATTTCCTTCGCGTATATGCTGCTCAAATCGCCACGGAAAAATTCCTTCAACATCTATATATGTTTCATACCTGTCACGCACTTTAAAAAAAGTATCAAAAGTTGGTACAGTATTAACTTCAAAAGTTACATGGTATGCATTGCGCCCGGATATCTTTTTAATTTTCGGTATTTCAAAAGATGCAATTCCTGCAGTAACAAAACCATACTTAACATCAAAAGTAAGTTTTTCACCTTCGCGGAATGCATTGTTCTCATGCTTTCTGAATTCGCCGCTGTTTTGTGCAAAACTTTGCAGCGATACAGCGGCTGTTAGTACAAAAATTGTAATTACTAATTTTATCTTTGAAAAGGATTTCATTTGCGCTCCTTACATTTTATTTAGAACATTTTTAATATCGCTGTACACATTACTAATATCAATAGAATTCATGCAATTCAAATTCTCACACTGCTCACGTGTACAATTTTTACAATCAATTTGCGGCACATACACAAGCTTTTTACTTGTATAAGGTCCCCAGCGCTCCTGCGAGCAGGAAACAATTTTAGGATAAAATCCAACAGTAAACTTTCTCAATGCTGCCGCTATGTGTATCGGTCCTGTTGAATTAGAAATAAATATTGAGCATTTACTGATTAATGCTGTTAATTCTTCAAGATTAAATTTACCGGCAAAATTTATCGCCTTACTCGATGATTTAATTTTATTGCACAATGCTGCTTCATTTTTATTTCCTGTTAATATGATCTGGAAATTATCACTATCAAGTCTATTAACAAGTTCAATAAATTTATCAACAGGCAGATCAACAGAGCTGCCGCCGCTGCCGGGGTGAACAATAATTATCAGTTTTTGCAAGTCTACTTTTTCATCAAGCAGTAATTGAATTACTTTTTGTAACGCACCATCATCAACGGTTAAATCGTAGGAAACGTTCTCTTCAGTAACACTATTTTTTATACCAATCTTATTAAGCAAATTAACGTTGTACTCTAGTTCGTGATGTTCTGCAGTTTTTCTATGCTCATAAACTCTTTGATTAAAAAATAAAGAGTACCACCTGTAGCCGGTACCAATTCTGTTTTTTATTCCACTGAAAAACAGAATTATAGCAATTACAAAAGATGGGCGTGCAACAATACAAACATCAAACATTTTTGATTTAATAATTTCAACGTTATCAAAAAAACTTACTTTATTTTTGCTTTCATTAATTACAATAACTTCATCTATAAACGGATGATTACTGACAATATTTTTAGTGTACTCACGAACAAGAAAAGTTATCCTTGAAT
>DASVGS010000044.1:0-2055 GCA_036379435.1 Ignavibacteriaceae bacterium | reverse complement strand
TCTGCTAATTTTAATGTTTAATAGTGTACAAAAAAAATGGAGGACTATAATCCTCCATATATAGACTGACATTTAGAAACTTACTTTTAAAACAAAAGGATTAGAATTTAGGTCGTTAAAACTATTTAAAATCTATCACCTCAATAGGCGCAGATACCGCAGACAATGATCCTGGTTTATCCTGAACCATCACAGATAGTGTCTGACTTTTCTGCCATAAATCCAGATCTACCATAACCTCATTGAAATACTTTTCTTTTGAAACAAATATTTCTTTCCAATCTGTCCATTTAGTTTGACTAGTAGCTTTCAGAACTTTTAAAAATCCTGCAATTTTATCTGTACGATCGAACGGATCTTTCTCAACAAAAACTAGGTAAAGATTATTTTCTTTATCAACCAATAGCTTTGGGCGATTACCTGTAGCTGGCAATTGCAATTCTCTTTCCATGCCATTTTCATCCCTATAATAATGAAAATAAGCTCCAGTGTTTAACCTCACCCACACCGGACTTGATCTTTTTTCTTTAAGATGATACATTACAGCGTGTAAAATCCCATTATGGTCAATTGTTTGAGCACCATTGTTCATCATTCCCCAACTTCGGTCCAAAGCCCTGATTTGTATGTTCGGTGTATTTGTATCTACTACTTTATTGCTCAACCTGTCAGCCACGATCTCCTTTTTGTAATTATACCAAGTATCGCCATCATCTTTACTATAAATGTGGCAAATATCACGGTTTGCAGTACCTGAAACTCTTTCTCTCCAAGTCCAAGATATATGCACCTGCCCCTTATCATCATAATTAACACTATTTAAATAAGCATTTCTTTCTTCACTGTCCCCATTAAATGGATCTTTGTAAATGCCTTTCCCAGAAATAACTGTATGGATGTTTTTCCATTTATGCTCAGAGCCATTATAATAACCTATACGGGTGTCTCCATGTCCGCTTCCTCCAAATCTATATTCAAATAACATATCTCCCTTAAGTGTTGTTATAAAACGCGGATAAGTAACAGAAATCAACGTTTGATTTTCTTCCAGATAGTTACGAACAGGAGAAAAAAGTGAGGCATCCCATTTAATAAGTTCTGGGTGACTTAACAAATCCGAATTAGAAACTCTGTAATGCAGTTCATCTCTATGATGATCGAAAGCCAAGTGAATTGTTCCGTCATTGGGGCACAAGCCGACGCTAGCCGTATTATGAGAATCATTTTCACCATTTTTAGAACTTGAAAAATGATAATCCTTAAATTTGATGATCTGCCATACCCCGTCAGGAAGTTTTCTTCTACCCAGACAAACATTTCTATCGGTGTTATAGTAAATTATATATTGCCAGCCCTTGTAACTAGCCAAGACGTCTTGTTGAAACGACTGTCCATTGATGAGGTTCCCAAATTTTCCATCTGTTAAAACTAAACCCGAAGTATCAACTAAAGAAAGACCCACTTTAATTTGATTTAACAAAGTTGAATCTGATAAACTAGTTTTTTTGACGTTACATTTCGTTAGCAAAATTAACAGTGCAAAAGATGCGACATAAAAAGAAAATCTTTTAATCATAATAAATTTTTAATAGTGGATATGAAGTTCAGTTTATCTAATTGGTTTGTTTAGTTCGTTTTTTATTACGAACATAATAACCCAAAACTACTTTTTGAGAAGAATAAAAAAATGGACAAAGTAGTATTTCAGTTATATGTTTTGATATATATTTTTAGCAATTTCTTCTTTTTCACTAAAGGTTATTTCGTTTTAATGAATTTCGGAAAACGGAGGTAATCCCCGCTTTGAGACAGCACATCTTTTAACTGCTAAAAAAATTAAATCTTAAATTGAAGCGAGTAAGTTCCACTACCTAACACTATTCCTTTTTCAGAATTGTTATTTACTTTACCATTGATCAAAATAGCTGAAACTACCGGTAAATAAATAACGGACTTTGTATTTGCAGGAATTGTAAGCTCCATACTTACTTCATTGTTATTTTTAACCCATGAGCTTTTTATAGTACCTTTCTGAGTTTCTAGCTGTGCACTTAC
>DASVGS010000043.1:0-4300 GCA_036379435.1 Ignavibacteriaceae bacterium | reverse complement strand
TAATTAATTTTTTAAAAAAACATGGCAAATTGCAACAAATTATTTGGCGATTTCAACAAGGAAATTACGCCAAGTTCCGATCAACTTCAGAAGATGAAGACTTCACGAGTGGCTCTTGAAAAGAAGATTACATCAAAAATTGAAGAGAAACTGGGAGTAACTCCCAGTTATTACACTCAGGGTTCTGGGGCACAAAAAATGAGGACAATAATAATCAAAGAAGATGGAACTTACGATGCAGATCGTGGCGTTTATCTTCCAGAAGAACCTTCAGTAAGTGCAGAAACAGTCCAGAAATATGTTTATGATGCTGTTAACGATCATACATCTGATGGTGCTGAACATCGAAAAAAATGTATTCGAGTCTATTACAAATGCGCCTATAACATCGACTTTCCTGTATATTATGAATTAAAAGATGAGGAATACGCTAGGATGGCTGTTAAAGGTATTGGTTGGATAATAGATGATCCTTGGCACATGATTACTTGGTTTGAAGGTTACAAAGATAGTAACGGACAATTAGTAAGAATGGTGAAATATCTTAAAGTTTGGGCTTCTAAAGTAAACTCATTTAAGATGCCTAGTGGTATTGCTTTAACTGTATGGGCGGCAGAGAATTTTTCAGCAGTAAATGATCGAGACGATGAGTGTTTATTTAAATTATTAAAATCAATAAGATCTGCTTTATTCTTTGGTGTTTCCTGCTACTCGCCTGTTGAGCCATTTGACGATTTGACGGCTAAATTAAGTGAAGATCAAAAAACTAAATTTAAAACAGAATTAAATAAATTTATTTCTAATGCAGAATTAGCTTTAGATACAGCAAATCAATTAGAAGCATCAAAAAAGTGGCAGAAACATTTAGGTAATCGTTTTCCTGATGGTGTAAATGAAGACACTGACCAAAAAGCAAAGTCATTATTTGCAGCAGCGGCAAGTGTACTTGAACGAAATGCCCATTTAGGTCGAAATGGAGTTATAAATTCTTCATCAGGCGTAAACCATACAACTCATAGAAATTATGGCGGCTAATTTTTTCATCCCAAAACATAAAAATGATGATAGTCATATATTAAGGGTTGAGAAACATTTGCTTGAAAAATACTACGATCATTTAACCGTAAACATTAGAAACCGTGTGTTAATCGCTTATGGAAATTGTAAGCCCAGTAAAGAATCTATTACTTATACATTTAAATTGAAATTCACCCCAGGTAATGCTCCAGCTGTTTATGTAACAGACCCCCAGATAACATATGATGATGAAATCCATATGTATTCAACAGATAATCGACTGTGTTTATACTACCCCAAAGATTATAGTTGGAATGACAAATCCCACTTGTTTAATACAATAGTCCCTTGGACACACGAGTGGTTTTTATTTTATGAACTCTATCAGGTAACTGGCAAATGGCTACATCCTTATGTAGATCATCGTAAAATCTAAATTATGATATTTAAACCTAGTATTTTTATAGGATCTTCTAAAGAGGGTCTACCCGTTGCAGAGATAGTTCAAAATGGTCTAGAAGAAGTTGCGGAATGTAAGCTCTGGAAAGATGTTTTTGAATTAGGTAAAAGTAATTTTGATAACCTCATATCTCAAATTGCTTTTTATGATTACGCTATTCTTATAGCAACTGGAGATGATGTGATAATTTCTAGAAAAAAAAGCAGTAAGGGAGCTCGAGACAATGTTCTGTTTGAATTCGGACTATTTGCTGGTGGACTAGGTCGTTCTCGAGTATTTTATTTGTTGGAAACTAGCACCAAAATCCCAAGTGATTTATTTGGTATTACTCTTCCTTTTATTCCGAAATTTTCAGACACGAATTTTGCGGCTGAAATAGATAAAACTATAAAACTAATTAAGGAGCATATAGCCAACAAAGAAAAAACATTCGACCTTGGATTTTTACCTTCAACTGCATTAGCTTACGGGTATTTTACCAATTTTGTTGAGAGAACCGTCGAGCGACTATTAGAAGATAAAGCAGATGGTATTAAGTTTCAACTTGAGAATAATCGTGAATTTCAAATAAAGGATTTGAAATTCACCATATTATTACCTAACGACCTGAACGACAATATGTTTAATAAAGTTAATGCGAAAAGACTTCGAGACGGATGGAAAAAGATTAAAGTAGACCCAAAACATACTCGAGATTATGATTTTTCAATTGATATTACTAAAGCGGTGAATGGCGAATTACATCTTGTGGACATCCCTTTTACTTTAAATGCTTTAAATAAATCAATTAGGATGTATGCAAATCGCCAGCATATAGGAAAAGATGAAAAAGAAAATTTACTGGAATATCGTGAAATAAGAAATTTTCAACGCACACTTGAATTTCTAATACATCAAAGTGCTGTTACTAGAGGTATTGTTCAGGTAGAAATTGTGGATATTTAGAAATTTGCCTATGAAATATGAAAGAAAAATTAAAGTTGCTTTTGATAAGATATCAGGAGAATATCTCGAAGCAGAACAAGTTTTCGATGACAAAAAAGATGGCTTTCTAATCAGAAAAAAATTTCATAAAAATGATATTGAGCTATATTGTTGTGAATGTGAACAGCAATTAAACGTCTCAACAAGTAAGTATGATAATTTACATTTTAAACATCAACCAAATGCAAAATATTGCTTACTAAAAGATTCATTAACTGCAGAAGAACTCGAAGAATTTAATTTGATTTTTAAATCAAAGGAAAGTCAGAGGCATAAGGATTTGAAAAACAAAATTGGTAACTCTCTTAAACAAGTAAATGGTATCGAAATTTCCTCTATCGCTATTGATAATAAAATTATTTTACGAAATAACGGAAAGAAGAAGCCAGACGTATATTGCAAATATTTAGATAAAGAGTTAGTATTTGAAATTCAGCTCTCAAACCTCTCGTTAAAATATATATTAAGCCGCTATGAATTTTATAGAGAAAATGGAATATACCTAATATGGATCTTAGATAATTTTAATGTTCAAGATCAAACACAATTAGTTAGAGATATAAAATATTTAAGCGATTACCACAACTTTTTTAAATTTAATGAAGCTGCAATTGAGTTTAACCTGACATGTACCTACAAAAAACCTTTTATTACAGAGGATCTTGATTTAAGGACCAAATGGCAAATCCAAAATGTAAAACTCGATAACATAAAATTTGACCCTCTAAATTTTCAAGTTTATTTTTACAACCTTGAAAATGAAAAGAATCTCACCCAAGAAAAGCTTTTAGCTTTAAAAAAAGACAGGCTCGCAAAGAAACTTGCCGCTGAATTAGAGAAGGAAAAAACTCAATCTATGGTCAAGATTGAAAAACTGATAACAGATATAAAATTCTATAAAGACAAAGGATGGAATCTTTATAAATTCCATGATATTATCTCAAAACTAAACGATAGAGAAGTAGAACTCTTAAACTACAAATTAGGATTTAAAACTAAAACAGTTAAAGGGCTTTATATATTAAACCATTACATAAAAGAAACAACTGTTTATAACAGGGCATTTATTGATTTTCTTATAAAAGAAGAAAAAATTCTATTAGATTTTAATCAACCATCTTTGAATAATATCAGTAGCCTTCAAGAATTAATGAATAATGAATGTTTAAATTTTATCTATCCGCTATTAACGCCTTATTTTTTTAAAAGAGGTTATCATCTTCTAGAAAGTGATATAAATTATCTAAACGGCAGAGATGATGTGTCTGAAATGGAAAAAGAGAGTAAAATTCTAATTTTGAATTATTATCAAAAGAATAAAAGGAAAAACTTATCGAGACTCATTTTTAAACATCAAAGACTTTTATTTGATATTGAATCTATCAAACAAGAAAAAATAATAGATAGCTCCATAAAATCTTGGGTTCAATTTGCAGTTGCAACAACATCTAAGCATAGAACCCAATGGCAATATATGGAATTAGCCTTTGAAAAATACGGGCTTTTGAATAAGGTTATTGAAAAGGATAAAAAGGGAACTTTTTTAAGAAAAATTGAAGAAATAAAAAGAATACCTCAAGATCAGGATAAGAATCTAGAACTTGTTTTGAAAGATATCTTTACTGAATTATTTTAACTAATTAAACTCAATAAGATAAACCTATATTTCAATATCCTTTAATTTCCCATCCATTATCATCTCTCAGAAACTCAACTTTCACCACCTTTTCATCCTCCTTTTCAATCCCACTAACCACAAAAAATGGAGTTTTACCCTTCAACAAACTTTTATACTTTACCAAAGCAGATTTCCCATCATCTTCCTTTTTCACATTAACA
>DASVGS010000042.1:0-3064 GCA_036379435.1 Ignavibacteriaceae bacterium | reverse complement strand
GCGGAGAGGGTGGGATTCGAACCCACGGTACCCTTGCGAGTACACTACCTTTCCAGGGTAGCCAATTCAGCCACTCTTGCACCTCTCCAAAAGATAATCCAATAAAGATTAAATATTGATAACAAATATATTATTTAAGTGTTACCTAACAAAACCATTTTGTTTGGAAAAATAATTTGATAATATATTTTTGAATGACAGATTGATGATTGATATTATACATATTAATTAGAAAGTTCTGTGATTTCATTTCTTATTGATATATTACGTAGTAATTAGTTATTTAACTTTCTTTACATTATTCAGAGTATACGCTCAACAATGTTTTATTTATTCAAAAAAAATAGAGCCTATCTAACAGCTACTTTTTTTATGATTTTTTATGCAATCGTATTCTTACTGGCTGTTATCATGATATTAGATCCGATGGAAAAGGAATTTGCATTCGATAAACTGACACACTTCAGTATTTTTAGTTTGATGAGCTACTTCATTTATTTTGTTTTTGCGTATCAGGATAAAATCTGGTTTTTTAAAAAACATAGAACTGCTTTAACAATTCTACTTGCCCTTGCGGTAGGAACATCAATTGAAATAGTACAGTTATATATGCCAACTCGTACTTCAAGCATTTATGATGTAATGGCGGATTTAAGTGGAACATTGTTTACAATTCTGGTGATAAAATATAGCCCGCAAAGGGTTAAGAAATTAAAACGGTATGGGGTGTAATTAATTCTGTCCACGATAATTAAAAATGGAAAATCATTCTGATATT
The DNA here is from genome assembly GCA_036379435.1 of Ignavibacteriaceae bacterium. Taxonomy (GTDB): domain Bacteria; phylum Bacteroidota; class Ignavibacteria; order Ignavibacteriales; family Ignavibacteriaceae; genus IGN3. The sequence goes on along the minus strand of DASVGS010000042.1, from coordinate 2,286 downwards.
TTTGCAAATTAGTTTTTTAAATATTTTGATTCATTAAACTCAACGAATTTAATCTATACTCTTAATCAAATCATTTTTAGTTCTCCATTTCTCTCATACTTTTTATTATTTTTGTAACATAAAATATTTGTACTTTAAAAATCTTTTCGGCTAAAAAAAATTATTTAATTCACACAAATATAAATTTTGAGATTAACAAAGATCGAAATTCATTTCGGAAAGGTGGCAGAGTGGCTGAATGCGGCAGTCTCGAAAACTGTTATATTGGGAAACTGATATCGAGGGTTCAAATCCCTCCCTTTCCGCACAAACAACATAAAAAAAAAGCCGCATATTAATGCGGCTTTTTAATTTTAATAATATTTTATTAATAAGTTACTTCGTTACCAAAAACATTAAGCTTGCCGTTAATGTGTTTATTCTTATCAAGGATCGTATAAATTTGTGTTGTAGTACTGTCTATCGATACAACATCAAAGTGGCAAAAGTCGCAGTTCTGGTTATCCGGATGAGTACCTCCGTTTGCAAATGTAACTGGCAAAGGATTACCTGTTGATGCATTTCCATGACAAGTACCGCAATCAGAGCCTTGTGATTGTGAAGTGAATGTAACAACATTATTTAAATTTCCATTTTTAAAGTAACCGTGGCAATAAACATTTGCACAACTGCCATTCGTTTTATCAAATGAAGGGTTCGGAATAAAATTTCCAAGACTTGGCTGGTAATTAAAACCACCAACAACATTTGTATTTAATCTTGTAAGTGAACCAAACATAATTTCTGCACCAGGTGTATTGTCGATGTGTGCCGGATCAGAGAAACCATTCGGCAAAGTATGGCACTCATTACAGGATACTGCAAATCCTAATTGATTAGCATATAAATGTTTATTGTGAGCTCCAACTCCCCTTTCACTTGAGAGTACTGCACCATTTAAAGCTCTTGGAGGTGCAATTCTTGATGGATTGGCAAAATCTCCATGACAGGTATTACAAGCTTCTGGTCCTGATGGTGTTGTATGGCAGTCATAGCAGCTTGCACCGGCTGTTCCTCCTGAGTAAGAAGAGGAATGACATTGCTGGCATTGCTTCATATCCCAATTAGCATTTTTTATAAGATTACCATGAAAATTTGGCGAACCCGGGTTCACTATTCCACTTTCATGCACCGATAATTTTGGAGCTGAAGTAACAACATCTTCCTTCAGATCGCTGCAGCTTATAAAAAGTACTGTGCTTAGAATTACTGTAAAAAATAAAATTGAATACTTCATTAGTTTTTCCGTCAAAAAAATTTCAGTTTTAATCATTTACTTGTGAACCATGACAGTAACCACAGAATCCTAAACCCGGCTGTGATTGAGGTGAAGCACTGCTATGGCAATTATAACAGATTGATCCATTATCAGTATGCCAATCACCATGTTCATCTCTCATAAATCCAGCAGGATGTGTTTTGGGATTAGTTCCTTTTATTCCATCAGCATCAAAATGGCAAGTAATACAAGTAGGATCCGCACCATTAACATCATGGCAGGACATACATTTTTCTATATCACGCTTTGCCAGGGTTGCATGATCACCACCGCCTGAACCAACACCAAAAGTTTTAAATGTTGATTTTAAGTGAGAAGCAGGAACGATTCCACCAAAAGCAAAATCTTCATTTTCTGATTGATGGCATTCAACGCAAAAAGTTTCAACCTGGTGGCAAGTTTGGCATTCAGCAGTTTTACCACGCGAATCAATTCCGTGTGTAAATCTATAGTTTAGTTCGTGTACCCTGTTTATTGCCTGCTGCTTTGCACCATCAACAAAATTACCTGGATAATATGGTTGATAAAAATCATTTAGTGTATTTGTTTCTGTTATACCTACGGTAGCAACATGGCAAGCCTCACAGCTTTGATTATCGTGGCACATTACACAATTAGCGTTAAATTGTTGTGCAGCAAATTTATGAGTCTTTGCAAAATTTACTACTTTATGATCTTGAGGCATTAAATTAACTGTTGAAATGTGGCAGGATTCACATGCATTTGAAGCAACTGTTTTATCATTATGACAAGTATAACAAGTTGACATTTGCGGATGTGCACCAGCCGATTGCCAGCTATAATCAACATCACTTAATCCCTGATGACAGGATTCACAGGTTGTACTGCCACTGCTTAAATGTATTTTATGATTAAACAGTAAACCAGATTCTCTTTTAACCAGTGCTTCGTAAGTATCATCATAATGGCAGGTAGAGCATTCTTCTTCATTATCTACTTCATGACAA
>DASVGS010000041.1:0-3398 GCA_036379435.1 Ignavibacteriaceae bacterium | reverse complement strand
ATCATCAGATAATCTCCATTACACACCTTCCTCAAATTGCAGGATTAGCTGATGCGCACTACGCAGTTGAGAAAAAACAAATTTCTAATCGTTCAATAAGCTCCATTAAAAAACTTACAGACAACGAGCGTATTGCTGAAGTTGCAAAACTTATAAGCGGTGAAGAGCTTAGTAAAGCGAGTATAGAAAGTGCAAAGCAACTAATACTTAATAAAAATTAATTGGTTTTGATCCGTAAAATAATTTTAAGAAACAGTAAAGGTAATTCAGTTAAGGAAATAAGTATGAAAAATAAATTATCACTAACTCTGCTTACATTATTCCTGTTTTCATCAGGTTTATTTGCTCAAGTGGGAATAAAAGTAAATAGTCTTCCGCCATTTGAAGCAACTGAATATTTAAGACCACTTTCTACCTGGTTTGGAACCTATTTTAATTCCGGAACTTATTATGATGCCAGTGTACCTGAGTTATTTGGTTTTAAATTTAGTATTGTTGGTTCATGGGCAATTATTCCTGAAAATCAAAAAACTTTTAAACCCAATCCGCAATTACCCGGAGTTGAAAATGTAGAACCTTCTGCAACGGTTTTTGGTAACAGGGCAAGTTATTATTTAGCTGACAATGGATTTTTTACTTATCCCACAGGCTTATCTTTAAATGCTGTTCCGTTTGGTATATACCAGTTTGCCGGTAGTTTTTATAATACTGAGCTTATGTTAAGATTTTTTCCTAAATCAAAATTTGAAGATTCTAAAGTTGGTTTATTTGGTTTTGGAATTAAACACGATATAAGCAGTCATATTCCGTTAATCCCTGTTGATCTTTCAGTGCAGATTTTATTTAACAGGTTTGATTTTGAATTTGATGATGGTGATTTTGAAAATTATACCAAGTTAAAATCCAATAACTTTGCATTTAATGTTCATGCAAGCAAAACGTTTGCAGGAATGTTTATTGTTTACAGCGGTCTGCAGTACGAATCATCAAGCATGGATTTTGAATATTACTTTGAAGATCCAAATAATAACTACTCTAACATTGGTAAAAAGATCCACAACATTAGTGTAGATGGTGATAATAATTTTAGATATACTCTTGGTGGTGCTTTAAAACTCGGCTTCTTTGTTATAAATGCTGATGTTAATCTTACAAAATTTACAACATTTACAACCGGACTTTCATTAGACTTTTAAAGGAATATGAAAATGAGAAAATTTTATAAAATAATATTTACTGTTGCTGTCATCTTTATTTCTTTTGCATTAAATGCCTGTGATCCTTTTGATGATGTTTATCTTACACTTGCATTGGAAACTGAATTTAATACTACAGGAGCAGGAACAAATATCTCTTTAACAAATAACCTATGTTTATCAGATTTTTCTGATTACGAGGATAACAGAGATAAGCTTGAAGAGATAAAGTATATAACATCAGCGTACTTAACTTTAAATGCGACACAAGGTTTACGCGGTGATAATCTAACGCTCAAACTTTACCAGGCAGATGGCTCGACATTATTATTTGAATATGTTCTTCCTGTTTTTATTGCAAACAATTATGTAAATAATCCGTTAAAGATAAATCTTACTCAGCAAGAAATTAATAACCTGAATACATATTTGTTAAATCCTAAAGTTGATAAATGTTTTGTCGCTACTCTAGATGTATCTAATGTTTCATCATCAGGTATTATTTACAATTTGGAAAGTAAACTGGAATTTGTAACTGAACTAAAAATTAAACCATAAATTTTGATTGTAAAATAAAATCAGACTGGTATATTTAATTAATGGATGCCAGCTGTTGTATTAAGAATAAAAGTATTGTTTGAAGAACTGTGCATTATATATTCATATTCCTTTTTGCGATCACAAGTGTATCTATTGTGATTTCTATTCTATAATTACCTCAGATAATATCTCATCATTTTTAAGTGCGTTAAAAAAAGAGATAAAATATTTTTCAAATTATTATTCAAAAGATAGGATCTACACATCCATTTTTTTTGGCGGCGGTACCCCGTCTTTAATGGAACCGGAATATCTTGAACAAATTATTGTTGAGCTTAAAAATAATTTTAATGTTGATGAAAATGCCGAAGTAACTATGGAAACTAATCCCGGTACTGTTGATAAAACAAAATTAAAAAAGTTTAAAGAAGCCGGAATCAATCGTATCAGCATTGGTATTCAATCCTTTAATGAAGAAGAATTAAAATTCCTTACACGTATTCACGATAAACAAACAGCTATTAATACTGTTTATAACGCAGCAGAAGTTGGATTTGAAAACATTAGTGTCGATTTAATCTTTAATCTTCCTGATCAGACAAAAGAGAAGTGGATTAATAATCTTGAGACGGTAACTCAGCTTCCAATAAAACATCTATCCGCCTACAGCTTAATTCTGGAGCGGGGAACAATTCTTAACAAACTGGTTCTGGATAAAAAGATAACGATGCAGGATGATGATTACGACGCTGATCTTTATGAAAACACAATTGATTTTCTGGTTTCAAATGGTTTTTACCAATACGAAGTTTCTAATTTTACAAAACCCGGATTTGAATGTGTACACAACAATGCTTACTGGAGATACAGGGATTATCTAAGTTTCGGAACTTCATCACATTCGTTTATGGATGGAAAACGATGGTGGAATTATTCAAGTCTGAAAAAATATATTTCTGAAATTAAATTGAATAACCATGCAGTTATGAATTCCGAAATTATTTCAAAAGAGCAAATGCATAATGAATATGTTATGCTTGCATTGCGCAGTTCAGGTCTGGATTTAAATGATTACAAAAAAAAATTTTCAGATGATTGGATTAAAAAAAATTATTCATATTTTGAATTGTTAAAGAACGAACAGCATTTGTCCATCGTAAACAATAGGATTAAACTTACTGCCAAAGGTTATGCTGTTTGTGATGAGATCTTAAAAAATATTCTCTAGTTCATTTACAATTGAACATTTAACACTGAACATTTTATAAAATTATGCTTAAACTAAAACTACATTGGCAAATTTTAATCGCTTTTATTCTTGCAATTATTATTGGGATATTAATTCCACAGCACACTGGTTATGTCAGGTGGATGGGCGATCTATTCCTTCGTGCTCTTAAAATGATAATCGTTCCATTGGTGTTTTCCTCAATTGTTTCCGGAGTAGCAAACCTGGGCGGCACCAGCAGTTTGGGCAGACTTGGCGCAAAAACTATTTTATACTATATGGTTACCAGTACATTTGCAATTCTTACAGGTTTACTTCTGGTTGATTTTATAAAACCCGGAGTTGGTGCTGATTTGGGTTTTAGAATGGATGTTCCTGAATTAACATCATCAACAGGTTCTGTTGGAGAAATAATTTTAAGAATGATTCCCACA
>DASVGS010000040.1:0-2884 GCA_036379435.1 Ignavibacteriaceae bacterium | reverse complement strand
GAGTTAAGTACTTCTATAAATCCTTGCTTTTTCCATTCTTTCTTTTGTCTGTCAGTATATCTATCTAGTTTTGCAACTGATGCCCAAATAATATATGCATCAACTACCTGGATTAAACCGCTTAATAAAGATACAGCGCCACCACGACTATGACCTAATAATCCGATTTTACCATAAATATCACTTCCAAAAAATCCATTTTTATAAGCACATATTACCTGGATTAGTTCTGAAACTTCAAGTGAAATTGTATTTTTTGCAAATTTCTCAAGTCGATTAAAATTAAAACCATCCTCATCTACTCCATTATGCGAAAAATTAAACGTGATAACAAAATAGCCACTTTCTGCAAAGTGACTTGCAGTATATGGAAAAAAACCCCAATCTTTAAAACCTTTGAATCCGTGAACAAAAATTAAGCATGGAGAAGATTTAATATTCTCTAATCCAAACACGTTCACATTTATAAAATTCCCCTCATTGGTTTTTAGCCTAAAATCTTTGTTCATTGCTTGAAATATGGACAATAAAGTACGAAAAGTCAATATTTTTGAAGATTCTGCAAAAATTTAATCTTAGTATGAAATAGGTTCAATTTTTGTTCATTTTCAAGGTTTTCGAACAAAAATGTACCCTAAAAATCAGATTTGCAAGATTGTTTATGGATAATCCCATACCCAAATCAGGTTTGATTTTTAGCAACTATCAATAAATAATGTATTGATCAATTATTGACTCACAAATACTTATGACAAGAAAAATTTTAAGATCTTAACTGACTCTCATTTTACCCATCTTTATACAAAGTGTTATGACGATCATTCAGTTTTTACTTTCTCGGTTCATTTAGTTATTTTTTAACCGAAATAAACATTATTATTTCAAAACTATGAACACATTCAAAAAACATCTTTTAGTAATTCCATCAATAGATATTCACAACCGCAAAACAGTAAGAGTTGTTCAAGGTATACCTGAACTGGATTGTAAAGAATATGGTGATGATCCGGTTGAAATGGCGATGATATGGCGAGCAGAAAATGCTAAGATGCTTCACGTAGTGGATTTTAACGGTGCTTTTGATCATACAAAAATAAATCACGATATTGTTAAAAATATATGTAACTCAGTAATTATTCCAATTGAATTTGCAGGTGGTATTAGAAGTATTGAGGATGCAGAAGCAGCATTTGATTTAGGAGTGTACCGCCTTGCTATCAATACAATGGCTTTGGAAAACCGTTCAGAATTTATAAAACTGTTTGAAAAATTTGGTCCGACCAAAATTGTGCTTTCTATAGATATAATTAATGGCGAACTGGTTACAAGGGGAAGAAAGAAAATATCCGGTCTTAATTATCTATCGTTTACTAAAGAAATGGCTGAAATTGGGATCGATAGAGTTATTGTTACAGATGTTAGTAAAAATGGAGTTATGCAGGGACCAAATATTAATCTTTCAAAAGAGATTGCAGAATTTTGTAAAGTTAAGGTTACACACTCCGGCGGATTAAGAAATAAAGATGAGCTCTTAGATTTACAGGAACTACTGCCATTAGGTGTTGATTCCGTAATAATCGGTCGCGCATTTTATGAAAACAGATTTCCCTGTCAAAAACTTTGGCGGGTTGCCGAATCAGGTTTATTTAATTAGAGGATTAAATGGAAAAAGAAAAAGTAGTGCATAGCAGTTTTTGGGTAAATTTTTTCAATTCACCCACTGAAGAGACTGATTTGAAAAATTCATTAAAAACTATTCCTCTGTTTAACGAACTGACAAAAAGTGATCTTATATCACTCATTAAAATTTTGCATAACAGATCATATGTTGCTGGTGAATTTATATTCCGGCAAGGTGATCCCGGAATAGGATTATATTTAATTCGTGAGGGTGAAGTTGAGATAGAAAGATTTAATCAGTTTAATGTAAATAATACACTCGCAGTATTGAGTAAGGGAGATTTTTTTGGTGAACTTGCTTTGGTTGATGGTGAAAAAAGATCAGCGTCTGCAATTGCAAAAACAGCTTGTAAAGTATCAGTTATATTCAAACCTGATTTAGATGAATTTATTGAAAAATATCCAAGAAAAGGTATTAAAATCTTAACCGGAATAGCCAGTATGATCGCTTTAAGACTTAGAAAACTAAATGAAGATTATTTTGATCTTCAATACAATTTACCAGGTGAGAAAGGGAAACAAGATGGAAACAACAATTAAAAAAGTGCTTGTGCCAATCGACTTTTCTGATTATTCAAAGAGCGCGCTTAAGTACGCAGTAAATTTTGCTAAATCTTTTAATGCCGATATGATTCTTGTTTATGTTGTTGAACCTATTATTTATCCGCCAGATTTTAGTATGGGTCAAATAGCAATGCCTTCCATTAATACAGAATGGGATGACCGTGCAAAGGATGAACTTCAGAAACTTGCAAAATCAGATGTAGTTGGAATTAAAAATGTAAAGACAATAATCAAAACAGGTAAACCATTTTATGAGATTATTGAAACTGCAAAAGAAGAAGATGTCGATTTAATAATTATAGCCACGCACGGACACAGCGGTGTCGAACATATCTTATTTGGAAGCACGGCAGAAAAAGTTGTAAGAAAAGCTCCTTGTCCGGTTTTAACCCTGCGTGAACCAATAAAAGGTTTCAATTATAAAGATGGAATGAAGAAGGATTAGTTCATTAGACGTAAGTATTAATCAGTAATTGAACTTATTTATTAAGCTTTATTTTTTCATCCCTCTCCAAACCGTAGAGGCATGAAGATTAGCCATATTTTTATTTTAACAAAATCATTTTCTTCGTTTGTAAATATTCTCCTGCGTTTAATTGATAGAAGTAAACTCCACTTGGTAGAGATTCCGCATTGAATT
>DASVGS010000039.1:0-2345 GCA_036379435.1 Ignavibacteriaceae bacterium | reverse complement strand
CGGGCATATATATTCTTCTAAGATCCGGATGATTATTAAATTTAATTCCATACATATCATAAGTTTCTCTTTCCTGCCAGTTCGCTGTTTTCCAGACAGATGAAACAGTATCAATTGAACAATCACTTTCATCCACATCGGCTTTAAGCACTAAACGGAAATTATGTTTTAAAGAAAAAATATGATATACAACTGTAAACCTATTTTTACGTTTTGCCCAGTCAACTGCTGTTACATCTTCACAAAGTAAAAATTCTAACTCAGAATCTTCTTTTAAATATTTGCAGATAGTGTTAACAAATTTTTTGTTAAACTTAATATTAAATTCTCCACGATATTCAGAGAATTCGAATTCTGCATCCTTAAAATTTGATTGGAGTTTTTGTGAGATTAATTCTTTCAAGTCCATATCTAATTATTCTGGATTATGTTAAGTTCAGGTAATTTAAGATTCTGAAATTCATTTGCACGGGTTCTGCCTATTTTATTTTGTATCTGTATAAGTGCATTTAATAAATTATCGGGGCGAGGCGGACAACCTGCAACATAAACATCAACTGGCAAAAACTGATCTATTCCCTGAACCACAGAATATGAACGATACATTCCACCAGTAGATGTACACGCGCCCATAGCAATTACCCATTTAGGATCAGGCATTTGCTCATAGATTTTTCTAACCACATGTGACATTTTATAAGTTACTGTTCCAGCAACAATCATTAAATCACATTGTCGGGGAGTAAATCGCATAACTTCAGAACCAAATCTTGCAATATCATATTTTGGATCGGCTGCTGCCATCATCTCTATTGCACAGCAGGATATTCCCATTGGCATCGGGTACACAGAATTTTTTCTTGCCCAGGCAACAACAGCATCTAATTGTGTAACTAAAAACCCATCGGAATTTAGTTTAGCTTCTAATCCCATTTAAATCCACCTTTCTTATATACATATAAATATCCGAGCTCAAGCACGATTAAGAATATTAGCATCGAGTAGAAGATATAATTTCCAAATTCATTAAATAAGTTTTTGAACTGTATAGCCCATGGATAAATGAAAATTACTTCCAAATCAAAAATGATAAACAACATTGCTACGAGGTAATATTTTACAGAAATTCTTTCGTGCGTTGTGCCTACCGGTTTCATTCCGCTTTCATAAGTTGAAAGTTTTTCTCTGTTAGGTCTTTGCGGTCCAAAAATTACCGAAGAGAAAACAGTAGCAGCTGCGAAAAGAACACCTATTGCAAGAACAATTAGTATTGGAATATAATTTTCTATCATCTTTTTTTTACTAAAAATTGTTAACAAAGTTATCCAAAAAATGACTTATTGTCAATTTAAACATCTATGGATATTATTAAGAATTCTGCTATCAACTTGATTTTTTCCAATTAACTGTTATGTGGTTTATTGTTTTTATAAGCAGTATAATTGCCACTGGATTTTGAATTAAATGAATAAAAAACTCTTGAGAATTAATAAGTTAAATCTTAGCTATCGAGGCATAAACAGACATGTTTATTTTATCATCATATTATTATTTCTAAGTACTTCTTCATTTTCTCAAACAAGAGTTGATAGTCTTGAATACCTTGGCAGATATTTAAATGCAAGTTTTTTTAATTCCAGGTTTGATAAACAGCTTAATACATTTCACTTAACAAATCAGTTGCAGCTTTTTAAAGAATTTGATGATGTTGTTATCGGACTTAATGAAAATTTCAGTTCAACTTTTATCCGCAATGAAACAAAAAACACACGCGATGAACAGCATTTAAATTTATTTTCAAAATATCTTTTTAATAAAACATTTTCTATCGGGCTATCTGGTAGCAGTTCTCTTCTTTCTGATAACAGATCACTGGGGATTAATGAGTCTGCTGTTAATTATGCAACCTTTTTCAGTGAATATACTCCGACAAATAATATAAGGTTAAATCCTTTTGTAGGTTACTCAAGTAATAGACAAATTGGGCAGACTGATAATGGAAGTGTTTATGGACTTGAAGGTACGTTAAGCCGATTGAACCTGACAAATATTGAAATTAATTCTGATCTTCGATTTAGAAATGATGATATTATTCCACGAAGAAATTTAATCAGATACTATTTCTTATCCGTAAAAAATAATTTTGATAGAAGCGTATCCAACAATATCCAAACAGCTTTTTCGCAGAACCGTAAAGATTTTTATTTTGAAGCTGACTCTATTACGTCTTCGCAATTTAAAATCGATAAAAATATTCAGAGCAGAATTGAGACGGCTTATCAAATCTATGATAGATTATCTTACGATCAATTTTTGGAAATCTTTTCTTTAGACCTTGCAGCAGG
>DASVGS010000038.1:0-3497 GCA_036379435.1 Ignavibacteriaceae bacterium | reverse complement strand
GGATATGCCCTGCTCAGGCAATGAAATAATCATTCAAACCACTGATGGCGTTGTAGTTGATACAATCGATTCAAGAGAAAGGGACTCAGGTGGGCTTGCCGCCTTGGAAGAAAGTTATGCTATTGCCGATAAATTATTTTATTCAGGTGATCTTGAAGGAGCAAAAATAATTTATCAACAGATAGTTGCTGGCCCATATACTTCAGAAGAAAAACTTTTTGCATATAAAAAACTTTATGAAATTGGAGAGATTCTTAAAGAAGATGCTGCTTATTTCTCTGCACTTCAAAATGCTTTTAATTCTATTCTATCCGTAGAAACAGACACGCTTCTGATAAAGACCTACAAGCAGAGTTCTATTCTTTGTGATGTAAGCAAAAAAGAATATCTTACTGCAATATCAAAGTTCGATAACATCATTCAGCAAAATCCAAACAGTGAAGAAGCTAGTTATGCCGAGATTGATATTATCACAACTGCTTTAAACCTTGATACAACAAACTCACAGCTTGGTAAAATGGGTAACGGAAAATATCTCGTAAAAGGCACATCAGATTATTTAACAAAGCTGAATGATATTCTTCAATCAAAATTTGGTGTAAACTCAGAAGGAAAAGAACAAATAATTCCAAAAGAATACTCATTACATCAAAACTATCCCAATCCTTTTAATCCAACAACTACTATTAAGTTTGATATACCAAAAGATGGATTAGTACAGCTTGAAGTGTTTGATATACTTGGCAGAAGAATCTCTACAATATTCAACGAATACAAATCAGCAGGAAGTTATGAACATCAATTTGATGCCTCATCATTTGCAAGCGGTGTGTATGTTTATAAATTGCAGGCTGGTGATTTTGTTAGTTCAAAGAAGATGATACTTTTGAAGTAATGACCGCTACAATGATCTATTTGGATCCCGATTAACTTTAATCCGGATTTTTTTATATTTTTAAGCCTATAATCAGACAGGAAGAGCAATAATATGTTTGAAAATGAAATAAAATTTATAAACGATTTTACACTTAACAAGCTTAAGGAATTGGGATCTTTCATTACGGTTGAAAAATTCCTTTCAATTGATGTACACCCATCGATAAAAAAATATGTGGAAGGTGAAATTGATTATCTTATTTCCGAAGACCGAAAAAAGCTAATAGAAAATTCTTTGTTTGATTATTCCGGAAGCGAAATATCCAGCCACTTTGCACGCATTGGTAACGAAATTAAGAAGACACAAAAGATTTCTTTTGAAGATATTAAAAACATAGTACTGCAAGCTGTTTCATTTAATGCCAATTATGTTGTTCGTCCAAAGTGGGCTCTCTCAAAATTAATTTTTGGAAATAATAAATCAGTTTCTGTTAATGAACTTAAACAGATGCTTAATTATACTTATTACTATGAGTATCTGAACAGTGTTTTTCTGGCTTATGTATCAAAGAAAAAAATCCTGAATATCTCATCTACCGAATTTGAACTTATTATGAATAAGATTGATCGGGAATTATTTATGCTGCACCAGAGTAAGCTTGTTGATAATGCATTATTTGCAATAGCAGATTTTTTTAGTATCGGCGGACTGAATAAATCCAGTATATCTGTAGAATCGGTTGAAAATTTTCTTAAAGAAAAAAATCTTACTGAACTGCTGTTTAGATTAAAACGGTTCTATGCATCTTCATTAAAAAAGAAGGTTGATATTGAAGAGCTTAGAAAAATTTTATATTCAACTTTAAGTATAGATTCAACATTTGTTGAAGAGACAGAAACTGTTAATAATATTCCGGATGAAAGACATTTTGAAAATCCTCTTAAAGAAGATTATGAAACAGAAGTGTCATTACCCGAAGAAGAAAAAACAGCAGATGAGGTAAAATTTTCAGATGTAAATGAAGTTAAGGATGAAAGTGATTTAGCTGCAGAAACAGAAATAATTGAAAATGAAATTTCTGAAGCTGAAAATATTGATAAGGAATCATTTGAAGTTTTAGAGAATGCTATTAATAAATCTGAACCTGAAAAATTTGAACTGACAGAAAACAAGCAGGACAAAAATGATATCAGTGAACAGAAGGAAGATCTTTTGGTAGATGATCGGTTAGAAATTAATAATAATCAACCTGAAAATGTTCTGGAAGAAGAATTCCAGAAATTAGAAGGTAATCCGGAACCAGAGCTTACCGAACAATTAAATGATGAAGAAATTCTGGCCAAGCTTACCGATGATCTGGAAAAAAATAATGATGAAGAGATTATTATCCTGGATGAAAAAGAACAAGAAGATCTTTTAAATTTTTATGATAACGAACTTGAAATATCAATTGATGATGATCTGAAACCATTGAATGAAAAGCTTAATGAAGAAGTAGTTGATGATGAAGGAGTAGAAATTGATGAACCTGAAATGGAACCTGAATTATCGGTTGAGGAAAAAATTGAAGAAGAAATTCCGATTGAAAATATAGATTTTGAAAAAGTATTTAATAACCCGGAAGATTCTTCAAATAAGGGAGACGAAGAAATACCAGTTCCAATTATCCGTAAAAAAAATGAAGACATTTTTAATTATTTATCTAAAAAAGAAATTGATAGAATTATAAAGAATCTATTTAATTCAGACAGTGAAGACTTTGCAAATACAGTTGAAAATATTACTAAATGTGATTCCTATGAAGAGGCTACTGTAATTTTAGAAAATATATTAAAATACTCCCGAATAAAACCTCATAACCGCGATGCAATTGCATTTACAAATGCGATCTCCAGATATTTTAATATGGAAAAATAATGTTTATAGATTATGCTAAGATTGAAGTACAATCAGGAAACGGTGGTGACGGAGCGGTAGCTTTTAGACGGGAAAAATATGTTCCCAAAGGCGGACCCTCGGGAGGTAATGGTGGCACAGGCGGCAGCGTAATTTTTGAAACTCTCCCTAACTTATCTACACTTTTGGATTTTAGATATAAGAAAAAATATTTTGCCGGCAATGGTAAACCTGGTGCAAATTCTCTAAAAGATGGAAAGAACGGTGAGGATATAATTATTAAAGTTCCGGTTGGAACCATAGTAAAAGATGAAGAAACAGACGAGGTATTGCTTGATCTTTCTGAGGCAAATAAAAAAATAGTTTTTTTAAAAGGTGGAACAGGCGGAAAAGGTAATAGTAATTTTGCTACCGCAACAAGGCGTACACCAAGGTTTGCTACAAATGGTAAACCCGGCATATATAAAAAAATTATTCTTGAGCTTAAATTAATTGCTGATGTTGGTCTTGTTGGATTTCCTAATGCAGGAAAATCAACACTTATTTCTAAAATATCTGCGGCAAAACCAAAAATTGCTGATTATCCATTCACTACACTTGAACCAAATCTCGGAATAGTCAGGTATAAGGATTATCAAAACTTTACTGTTGCTGATATACCGGGAATTATTGAAGGGGCACACCAGGGTAAAGGACTGGGAATAAAATTTCTTCGCCACATAGA
>DASVGS010000037.1:0-10384 GCA_036379435.1 Ignavibacteriaceae bacterium | reverse complement strand
CCGTGCTTTTACCCGTGCAGTCAGTTGGAGTAATGGGTGATGCAAGAACGTACGAATTTGTTCTCGCTCTGCGTGCTGTAACCTCTGTAGATGGAATGACTGCTGATTGGTACAATTTTGAACATAATTTTTTATCAGATGTATCCAGTAAAATTATTAATAAGGTTCACGGCATAAATAGAGTAGTTTATGATATAAGTTCTAAACCTCCGGCAACTATTGAATGGGAATAATTGGACGAAGAACGTATAAAATTTAAACTGAAACTTGCTTCAGCATTCATTTCTGAAGGTAAGAATCTGCATGCAGTTCAGATCTATAAATATCTGATTGAAGAAACTAATAAATCAGAAATTTATTTTGATCTTGCAGAACTTTATGAAAATATGGGATTTATTGAAGCAGGTAAAAATATTTTAACTGAGCTTTTAGTGATAAAAAATGGAGATGATAACACTACTTTGTTTTTTGGTCAGTACCTCCTAAGAAACTCCAGATGGTTAGAAGCAATAGAAATTTTAAACGGCATATCTCAATCAACACCGGCGGCTTTATTTTTAATAGCTTATTCGTATATGATGCTTAATCAGTTTGAACTATCAAAAGAATATTTTACGGATTTTATAAACTCAAATGAAAATAGTGAGCTTAAGCAGGAAGCAAATTTATATCTTGCTAAAATAGAATATGAGTTGCGTAATTATGATTCTGCTTTAAATTATGCAACTAATGCTCAATATCTTTACTCAGATTTTTGGGAATTAAACTTAATTCTTGCAAAAGTATATTTTAGTCTTAATATGTTTTCTCACGCTATAAATCCGATACAAAAAGCACTTAAGCTTAATCCAAAAGATTCTACTGTACAGGAATTTGCGGGAAAGATTTATTTTAATTTGCAGGATTATGCTAAAGCTGAAAAGTTTTTTTCTGAATGTATAGATTTAAATTCGGAAGTATCTGCAGAAATTTATACGCTGCTTGCAAAATCATTTGTCAAACAAAGAAAGATTGAAGAAGCAAGTTTATTTTTTGAACTGGCATTGCAAATTGATCCTGCTTATCGACCGGCAATTGCAGGTAAAGGTGAACTTATAAAGAATAAAAAGTTATGAAAAATCTATTTCTTATTCTGATATTTTGTACTTCTGTTCTGTATCCTCAAAATCTTACTATTGATAACAATAAGGATTTTGATAAAGCTGTCAACTATTATAATTCCAAAAAATTAGATGATGCTTTGACCTTATTCAACAGAATTGCAAAGCGAAAAGATAATAATACAAAACAATCGGTTTCAGCATTTTTTGCAGCCAAAATATTAGCAGAACAAAAGAAATATTATGACGCTGAAAAATCGGTAACTAATTTTTTATCTGAATTTAAGCAAAGCAAATATGCTGATGAAATTAAAAATCTGTTAATAAAAATTTATATTGATAAACAGGAGTATAGTAAGGCATTCGATTCATGTCTCAGTTTTATAGAATCCTCAAACTCGATAGTATTTAAAAAAGAAACAAAATCTCTTGCTGAAAAAATTGCATTAAATTATTTGCAAAGTTCAGAAGTTGAAAAAAATAGTGACAGATATTATACTGTAAAGCCATTCATATTACTTATTACCGGAAAAATTTTAATTGCTGAAGGTGATAAAGCTGATGCAATTAAAAAATTTGATGATATTATAAAAAACTATGTAAAGTCTGAGGAGTATGTTGATGCAACTACTTTAAAGAAAACGTATAATGTTCTGCAAACTAAATCCGAATATCCAATAGTAGGAGTACTGCTCTCTTTAACTGATAATAATGGAAGAACAATTCAGGCAACAAAAGAAATATTAGAAGGTATAAAATTTGCTTTTCACGAATACAATGTTGATCATAACGATAAGATTGGAATTATAATTAGTGATATCCAAAGAGATAAAAGTAAAATAGCTGAGATTGCAAATGAAATTGCCCAAAACAGCGATGTAAGATGTATTATCGGTCCTGTTTTTAGTGATGATGTAAGAGATGCAATAAAAGAACTTGATAAATCGAATATCTGCCTAATCTCACCAACTGCAACGGATGATGATTTAGTGACTTTAAGTTCAAATTTTTTTCAGGCAAATCCATCTTTAACAGACCGCGGAAAAATCTTTGCACAATACCTTTTTTATGTTGAGAATAAAAGAAATTTAGCTGTCCTTAATTCAATTGATGGGTATTCACCTTTGCTTGCAGCTAGTTTTGTGCAGGAGTTTGAAAAACTTGGTGGAAAAATTGTGGCCAAAGAAACTTATAAAAGTAAAAGTTTTTCACTAACTGAACAGATTTCTCGGATAGCATCAATATCGCAATCTATTGATGGAATTTATGCACCTCTTACAGATGGTAACGATGCAAATGCAATTTTATCACAAATGGTTCAGAGCGGATTAAATCTTGATATTTATGGTAATCAGGATTGGTTTTTAGGCAAAGGGTTTGAGTCTTCACCCGAGCTTAGTAATAAACTAACTTTTGATTCAGACTATTTTATTGATTTTAATGATCCGGATTTTAAGCAGTTCTCTACATCGTTTAAGAAAACTACAGGCATGGATATTAACAGAAATATTTTATATGGCTACGATACTGCGAAGTATATTTTAACCGTTATGCGCAATATTGATCCGACAAGAAAAAATATAAAGTATAAAATGGAATCAGGAATAAGTGTTACCGGCTTCCATAATAACATTTCATTTGATTCTGAACGTACCAATAAGTTTGTAAATATTGTTAGATATAAAGATGGACTGTTCGAATTAGTTGATAAGTTCCGTGCAGGTAATTAAAAGGATTTAGAATTGTCAAAAGTAAAAGATTTGCCCATAGATGACCGACCGCGTGAAAAACTGCTGTTGCGCGGTCCGCAAAATTTAACTGATGCTGAATTACTGGCGATTTTATTAAGAACCGGAACTAAAGGACATTCAGTTTTGGCTATGGCTCAGGATATGATCTCAAAAGACAATAACCTTGCACAACTTGCTTCAAAATCATCTGCTGATTTAATTAAAACATCAGGTATAGGCAAAGATAAAGCAGCTACTTTATTAGCAGCATTTGAAATAAGCAGAAGAATATTATCCCAGGCAAAATGGTTTTCTCAAAAGAAAATAACTTCTCCTGCAGATGTAGCAGAAATCTTTATCCCATTATTGCGTGATGAATTAAAAGAACAATTTATTGTCGTTTGTTTAAACTCCGCTAATAAGATTATAAGACATGCAACAATTTCATTGGGAAATCTTAATTCGAGTGTGGTTCACCCAAGAGAAATATTTAAAACTGCTATTGAAAATAATTCGGCAAGCATAATTTTGGTGCACAATCATCCCAGCGAAAATCCGGAACCCAGTAATGAAGATATATCCATTACAAAAAAAATAGTTGAGGCTGGCAAAATTATGGATATCCCTGTTTTTGATCACATTATAATTGCCGGAAATTCTTACACAAGTTTTGTTGAAAAACGTATTATTTGATAACATAACGGAGATTTATCAAATTTCTAATGAAAAGAAGTGCATTTTTTAGCCTAATAATTAATAAAATTGACTTGCATCTTTTTATAAATTAGTTTTAATTGTATACCTGAAATGAGGTAATAACTAGTTAATCTTACACAAAAATTGATTTTAATCATTTAAGGATAATAATTTCATAATAAAAATTATTTCTTTTAATAGATTTTTTTATATATTTTGTGACGAGGTAATAGTTAATTTTGACGTTAAATTGTACAAATTTCTTATAATTAATCACTAACCAATATATTCGGAGGTATCGAATGAACATATCAAAATCATTGAGAACTGCCGTTTTCTTCGGCGGTATGGCACTTACAACTGCCTTCTTCAGTGGATGCGGCGGATTAAGTGACGCTCAGCTAAAAGAATTGAGCGATCTGAAAAGCGCTACAGCATCATTAGAAGCAGAAGCTAATTCATTAAGGGACGAGAGAGCAAAACTTGAAGCCCAAATGGAAGAAACTAACAGAAAACTTGCTGAATGCGAGAAGCAAAAAGAGGAAGCCAGGGCTAACTTAGAGAAGTTGCCGAAGTAATTAACTAATTAATGATTTTTTAAATTTATCAGAGGAAATAATAATGAATCTCAAAATAAAATTATTAGGAATACTTTCCCTGCTTCTTTTATTTACCGCAGTTAACTTTGCGCAAGAAATGACTGAAGAGCAGTGGGAAGCTGAAATGCAATCTTATAAAAATAAGAAGGCAGCATTAGAGACTGAAATCAATGCCCTTAGAACTGACATCGATAATTTGAAAGCTATGAATCTTCAGGATCCCGAAGAATGTATCGATGAATTATATCAGATTGTTGGTGCAACAAGAAATGACGTTAACAATTTTAGAAAAGCTGTTAATGAATTAGACGGAAAAATCAAAAGAAAAGAAGGACCTAAAGCAGATAGACAAACTGATCTTAACACCCTTAAAATGAATAAAATTTCTGCTTTACCGGAATTTTTCAATAAAGTTCATAATCAAATGCAAAGAGACTTAGACAATTGGGTTGAAGCTCCAACAGAAATCAACTATACCGTAGTTAAAGGTGATTGTCTCTGGAACATTGCTAAGAAAAAAGAACACTATGGTAATGGATTTGCTTGGCCGGTAATTTATCAGGCTAACAGGGATCAGATTAAGAATCCTGATTTGATTTATCCTAAACAAACTTTCAAGATTCCTAATCTTACTGAAGAAGAAAAATCAAAATATGAGAAACTAAGAGTTAATTATAAACCAGCTCCAGTTCAATAATTGATTTATTTCTTTATTAAAAGTATTATAAGCCCTTATCTTTGTTGATGAGGGCTTTTTATATTTAAAAATGATATGACTACTGCAGAAAAGAAAATTACACTTAATGGTATTGATATGCTGGCACTTCTTGGTGCTAACGATTCAAATCTTCAATTGCTTGAGGACAGATTTAACTCAAGTATAAGTGTGCGTGGAGATATTGTAAACATAAAAGGTGTGCTTGAAGAAGTAGAACTTGTTGAAAAAGTTATTAAAGAAATGGGATATGTCCTTAATACCAGTGGAAAACTAAGTAGAAATGATGTGGAAACTATTCTGAATCTGACTGTTGAAGGTAAAGAAATAATTAATGATGAAGATCTGGATTCTATAGTCCTGTACACTAAAAATGATGTAGTTAAGGCAAAAACTTCCGGACAAAAAAAATATTTTCAAATAGCTAATAAAAATGATATTTGTTTTGCAATTGGGCCAGCTGGAACCGGAAAAACTTATCTGGCGGTTGCTCTTGCTGTATCTGCTTTAAAAAGAGGTATCGTTAAAAGAATTGTTCTTGCACGACCAGCCGTTGAAGCTGGTGAAAGCTTAGGTTTTTTACCCGGAGATTTTCAGGAAAAGATTGATCCTTATTTACGCCCTTTGTATGATGCGCTTGATGATATGATGCCCTCAGAAAAATTAAAAGGTTACATAGAAAAAAGTATTATAGAAATTGTTCCTTTGGCTTATATGCGTGGAAGAACTCTTAATAATGCTTTCGTAATTCTTGATGAAGCTCAGAACGCTACTGATGTTCAAATGAAGATGTTTCTAACAAGATTGGGAGCAAACTCAAAAGCAATTATAACCGGTGATATTACTCAGATTGATTTACCGTCAAAGACCAAAAGCGGTTTAATTCAGGCAAAAGAAATTCTAAATGGAATTACAGGTGTTGGTTTTGTTTATTTTGATAGGGAAGATGTAGTAAGACATAAATTAGTTAAAGACATTATTGATGCATACGATAAATTTAATGGTAACGGTAAAAGCTAATCAAATCCTTTAAGCTTTTTACTCTCATTCCAGTACTTATCCATTTCTTCCAGGTTTGATTCGTTAATTGCTTTACCAGTTTCTTTTACTTTTTGTTGAACATAATTAAATCTCTTTATAAACTTCTCATTCGTAATCCTCAATGCATCTTCAGGATTTACACCAAGAAACCTTGAGTAATTAACAATTGCAAAAAAAACATCGCCGACTTCTTTTTCCAGTTTAGTATTTAATTCTACAATAGAATTGTGATCATTAGCTTTTGATTTAATATTTTCGATTTCATGCATCTCTTCAATTTCTTCGATCACTTTTTTCCAGACATCCTCTTTCTTTTCCCAATCAAAACCTACTTTAGCAGCCTTTTCCTGAAGTCTGTGTGCACGTTGCAAAGCTGGCAGATGCTTTGGAACTCCATCAAGTACTGATTCCCTTCCCTCACTTAGTTTTATTTCTTCCCAGTTCTTCTTCACTTCATTCGAATTTAAAACTTGAACTTCGCCGAATACATGTGGATGTCTGCGGATCAATTTTTCCTTAATGGAGTTAATAACATCATCAATATTAAATTGATTATCTTCTTCAGCAATTTGAGTATGAAAAACCACATGCAGCAAAAGATCACCGAGTTCTTTTTTTAATTCCACAAAATCTTTATTATCAATAGCCTCAACAACTTCGTAAGCCTCTTCAATCGTGTTCGCTTTAATAGAATCATTTGTTTGTTCTCTATCCCACGGACATTCTTTCCTTAATCTTTTAACAATCTGTACAAATTCCGTAAATTTACTTTCAGTCATTAGTTTTCCTTTTTCATAATTTTAATTAAACTAATTTAAAGAAAAACATATACAGATTTGGAGTTAATATGATTGAAGAAAAAATTAAACAATTGGGTTTAGAAATTCCTGAAGTAGCAAAGCCTTTAGCTTCCTATATTCCTGCAAAAAAGGTTGATAATCTTGTAATGACATCCGGACAGGTGCCTATTGTAAAAGGAGTAATTAAATACGCGGGAATTGTTGGTAAAGATTTATCTGAAGAAGATGGACAAAAAGCTGCTCAAATTTGTGCATTAAATTGTCTGGCAGCTATAAAAGAAGTTATTGGGGATCTTGATCTGATTAAAGAAGTAGTTAAACTTACTGTTTTTGTAGCAAGCAGTGAAACTTTTACATCTCAGCCAAAGGTTGCTAATGGTGCATCAGATCTGATAGGGAAAATTTTTGGTGAAATCGGGAAACATGTTCGCAGTGCCGTTGGCGTTACATCTCTTCCCTTAAATGCAGCAGTTGAAATTGAAATGACTGTTCGGGTTTAAAATAAAATTATTAATTGGAAATTTTATTTTTTATCCTTTTTATAAAATCTAAAGTTTTATTGTAGGTGCCGTTTGAATTTAAAAGGGATTTGATAACGGCACTGCCAATAATAACTCCATCACTTACTCTGGAAAAATTATACGCGGTATCTTTATCCGAAATACCAAAACCAACTAATATATTTTTATCTTTTAAGGTCTGCCTCAAGCCTCCAATATATTCAAGTGATTCTTTTACTTCTAATTGATGTTTGCCTGTAATTCCCTTAACACTTACACAGTAAACAAATCCTTTACTTTTATTGCCAATTTGTATTACTCTTTCCTCCGGGGTAGTAGGACTAACAAGAAGTATTGTATCAATGTCATCAAAATTACTTCCGAAGAAATCATCATACTCCTCAATTGGCACATCAGGTACAATTATTCCATCAATACCAATTTCTTTTATTGATTTTGCAAGATCAGAAATTCCAAATGATAAAAATGGATTTGCATATCCCATTAAAATAATTGGTTTATCCGATTGACTTTTAATTTTTTCGGCAATTAACAGGGTCTTTTCCAAATTTATTCCGTACGAAAGAGCTTTTTGAGAAGATAATTGAATTACGGAACCATCAGCAATCGGATCACTAAACGGAACACCCAGTTCTATCATATCAGCACCGGAATCTAAAATAGACAAAACTAACTCATCAAAACCATCAGGTGAAGGAAAACCGCAAGTAATGAATACAGAAAGTATTTTACCGCTCTTTAATTTTATATTATTTATATAATTTTCTAAATGACTCATTTTCATTATGAATTAAAATAATTAATGATTGTATTTAAATCTTTATCACCTCTTCCGCTTATGTTCACAATAACAATTTCATCTCTTGTGGTTTTTTGTATAAGGTAATTTAAATATGCAAGAGCGTGTGCAGTTTCAAGTGCAGGAATTATGCCTTCAAGTTCAGACACTAATTTAACTGCTAATAATGCCTCGTTGTCTGTTACGGAAGAATATTCAACAAGACCATAATCTTTTAGCATACTATGTTCGGGTCCAACTCCCGGATAATCTAATCCGGCTGAGATTGAATGAACTTCATTTACCTGACCATCATCATTTTGGAGCAAATATGTTTTCATACCTTGAAATATTCCTTCTCTGCCTAATGATAGAGTAGCACAATGTTTATTAGTATTCAATCCATGTCCTGCCGCTTCAATTCCGATTTTTTTAGTTTTATCAGACATAAAAGGATAAAAGAATCCAATCGCATTACTTCCGCCGCCTACACAAGCAATAAGATAATCCGGCAACCTTTGTTCTTCTACAAAGATTTGCTCTTTTGTTTCTCTGCCAATTATTGATTGGAAATCTCTTACAATCATTGGATAGGGATGTGGACCCACAACTGAACCTATTATATAATGTGTGTCTTCAACATTTGTAACCCAATCCCGGATTGCTTCGTTGGTAGCATCTTTTAATGTTTTACTGCCTGAAGATACAGGTATTATGTCAGCGCCTAGCAATTTCATTCTAAAAACATTTGACTTTTGTCGTTCAATGTCAGTTTCACCCATATAAACCACACACTTTAATCCAAACTTTGCACAAGCGGTTGCGGTTGCAACTCCATGCTGTCCGGCACCTGTTTCTGCTATAATTCTTTTCTTTCCGATTTTTTTTGCGAGTAGAATTTGACCAAGCACATTATTTATTTTATGAGCACCAGTATGGCAAAGATCTTCACGCTTTAAATATATTTTTGCTTTATTAAAATGATTTGTTAGTCTTTCAGCATATGTTAACGGAGTCGGTCTGCCGGTATAATTTTTATTAAGATTGGCTAATTGAAAATTAAACTCTGCATCATCTTTAACTGAATTATATGCCTTCTCAAGTTCAAAGAGAGGAGTGATTAAAGTTTCCGGCACATATTTACCGCCGTACTTACCATACTTCCCATTCAAATCAGGTTGCTGATATTTTTGTTGATTGATCATAAATCTAATTTCTTATCTACTATTGGAGCTAATTGCTTAATTTTTTCCAGAAGAGATTTAAAGTTTTTAGGCGTCAAAGATTGAAATCCATCCGATAAAGCCGATTCAGGATGGTTATGAACTTCAATCATCAATCCATCTGCACCGCAGGCAATACCAGCAAGAGCCATTGGTTTTACTTTATCCCAAATTCCAATTCCATGTGATGGGTCTACAAAAATAGGTAAGTGGGAATGTTTTTTAATTACAGGAACAGAATTTAAATCCAGTGTGTTACGCGTGTGAGTTTCAAATGTTCTAATACCCCGTTCACATAGAATTACATTATAATTTCCTTTTGATAAAATATATTCTGCACTCATAAGCAAATCTTCAATAGTAGCTGCCAAACCTCTTTTAAGCAGTATGGGTTTATTAATCTTTCCAACCTCTTCCAGTAAAGAAAAATTTTGCATGTTGCGTGCACCGATTTGTAAAATATCTGCAGTCTGTATTATTAATGGAAGTGTCTGTGTATCTTTAACTTCTGTTACAATTTTCATCCCTAATTTTTCTCTTACTTCAGCAAGATATTCCAATCCGGCCTCTTTTAGTCCTTGAAAAGCATATGGGCTTGAACGAGGTTTATAAGCCCCGGCTCTTAAGTACTCAATTCCCATTTCTTTAAGTTCACCGGCAATATCAAAAATCTGATCACGGCTTTCCACTGAACACGGACCCGCAATAATTGTAAGATTACCGCCGCCAATTTCGTTCTTACCAATTTTTATTACAGTATCTTCTGATTTCATTTCACGGCTTACAAGTTTGTAAGGCTTTGAAACACGCACTACTTCATCAACAGAATCCATGCTTATAAAATCATCAATGTGTAATGATGATGAAGCACCCGTAACACCTATAGCCAGTTTTATTGATCCTGGAATTTCATGTGGCGTGCAGCCATAAGAAATTATTTTGTCTTTTACTTTTTCAATATGCTCACGCGGTGCATCTAACTTAAGCATAATTAGCATGGTTATTTTATTCCTTTTAGATTATTAAAAAATTCTTTTAACTTTTCTGAACTCTTCTTACCCGGATATTTTTCTAAAGAAGAAGAAACATCCACTGCGTATGGATTTATTTCTGTTATTATCTTTTGAATATTTGATGAAGATACACCTCCGGACAAAATAATTTTACTTCTATATTCTTCA
>DASVGS010000036.1:0-5249 GCA_036379435.1 Ignavibacteriaceae bacterium | reverse complement strand
CTTTTTCTGAAAATGGTGAAGTAATAATATTAATGGAACCGCCAACTGCAGGATAACCAGTAATTCCAGAGCCTGCACCGCGCTGTACCTGAATTAATTCTGTGCTGGAAAGTATATCAGGAAAATCCAACCAGTAAACATTATGATCCTCGGGATCATTTTGAGGAATTCCATTTACAGAAACTGATATTCTTCGTTGGTCAAAGCCCCGAATGCTTAAGTAGTTATAACCAATTCCATTTCCGTTTTCTGAATAAAAAGTAGTTGAAGGTAATTGGCTTAGATAGTTTGGGATATCCTGTAAAATATAATCTTTCTGAATATCAACTTTACTGATTTTGTTAAACGCGATTGGAGTTAAACCCGTTTTTCCCAAACCTGCTTCAACAAGAATTGTTTGGGAAGGCAAAATTATCTTTTGGAGATAGACATTCAGAAAATCAGATTTCAAATCTGCTAATTGAACTATAAAACTTTTATAACCGATGTAACTAACAATTAAAGTATCTGTATCTCTAAAATTACCGGAAAGTAAGAACTCACCATTTTCATTTGAAGTAGTTCCGTTTCCAGAACCTTTAATTAATATGTTGGCAAATTGTAAATTTTCTTTTGTATCAACATCTTTAACTACTCCATGAAATGTAAAAGTTTGAGGTAAAATTGGAAATGTAAATAGCTGGAAAAGAAGAATGATTTTTTTCATATGTTTACTCCTAAAAAAATAGCCGTTGGAGAAACGGCTATCGAAAAAAAACATTCTTAGCCCGTTTTCCTACGCTGGAATTACCCAGATCAGGTTTTAGGGTATTATCTCAGATATCCCACGGGTAGCGGGATAACACCCCTAACGGCTCAGTAAATAAATATTTAGTTAATTCTTAATTGCTGTCCTGCTTTTATATTATTAGTAGTTAAATTATTAAGTGATTTTAACTTTGCAACAGTAGTTTTATTTTGAGTTGCAATCGAATAAAGTGAATCACCTGATTTTACAGTATAACTCTGCTGATTTGATTTAACATTTTTATTTGACTTTGTAGTTTCATTAGGAATATCATTTATATCACTATCAGAATATATTTTAAGCGTTTTACCTGCTAATATTTTATTTCCGGATATACTGTTCCATCTCTGAATATCTGAAATTTTAACGCCATATTTCTCAGCGATGCTACCAATAGAATCGCCAGGTTTAATTTTATAATAATTTACGTTTGATGAATTCTTTGAAGTGTTATCACCATAAGAAGAAGTTTTTGAGCTATTGTAAATTTTTAACGTCTTACCTGCTGCAATATGATTTCCTGAAATGTTATTCCATTTTTTTACTTGTTGTAAAGACACACCAAATTTTTCAGCAATCTCACTAAGGCTATCGCCTCTTTTAACTTTGTATTTATACAAATTATTTTTTGAAGTGATAGTATTTTTAGAATCATTAACAGCAATATTATTATTTCCATCAGGGTATATGCGGAGATTTTGACCAGACATTATTTTATTGCCGGAAATATTATTCCAATCTCTTAATTGATTAACACTTACACCATACTTTGCAGCAATTAAACCAAGATTTTCACCTCTTCTGATCTTATGATAAATAATACCAGCATTTTTGTTTATTTTGCCGCTGTTAGTAGTAACTACTTTATTATTGGTTTCTATTTCAGTTGTCTTATCCAGCGAAGCATAATAATCTTTCATTTCCTCGGGTACATATATATTTAGTGTCTGTCCAACTTTAATAGTAGATGTATAAGGAATATTATTCCAATTTCTTATATCACTTACTCTTGAATTGAAAAGGTCTGCAATACCAAGTAAACTATCATCATTTTTAACGCGGTAACTAACAGCTACAGTTCCTTCCGGAATAATTGAAGAAGTTGATTCTTCAACTATTACATCGGTTTCGTTTATAGCTACATCCTCATTATTTTCTTCTATTACAGACTCTGTTTCCAAATCATTTTTTTGATTCGAAGTAACATTGTTATTTGCGTTAAGTACGGCATATGGTGAAATATAATCATCACTTCCATTTTGATTATTTTGATCCAATGCTACCTGTGTATCAGTGTTATCATCAAGACCATTACCATTTAAATTTGTTAGTACAGGAATTTTTAATTGAACACCTGCATACAATCTTGATTTGGTAGTAATATTATTTGCATCAGCTAAATCATTTTTAGAAATACCATAACGATTTGCAATTTTAGTAACAGTTTCACCCTTCTTAACTGTATGCACTAAAAATGTTCTTCTGGCTGATTCCGGGATATTCTTCATGTTTGATACAAATATTTCCAATGAGCCCCTTGGAATTTTTAAGGGATATCCACCTGAGTAATTGGATGGAGTGGATAATTGGGTTAACTCTGGATTCATTTCCTGTAAAGTGTTTAAATCCGTATTTGCACAAGTAGAAAGAAACTGCAGATCAATAGCTCCATCAACTGTGTAAGTATCATATTCATAAGGTTTATGAAATTGGATATCTGTAAAACCATATTTTTCAGGTTCCATTGCAATGATACTCACTGCAATATAGATAGGAACATAATTCCTGGTTTCTTTTGGAAGGTGTGGACGAACGGACCAGAATGAATTATCTCTTGCTTTACGAAGTGCGCGAGTCACTCTGCCTTCACCACAGTTATAAGCAGCTAACGCCAGATACCAATCACCTAAACTTGTGTAAAGATCTTTAAGATGTCTTGCTGCAGCATAAGTTGATTTAACAGGATCTCTTCTTTCATCAAAATAAAAATTTGTTTCCAATCCATATAACTTTCCGGTACCTTTAATAAATTGCCACAACCCAACCGCGCTTGCCCAGGATCTTGCAGTAGGATTTAATCCGCTTTCCATCATACTTAAATAAACTAATTGTTGTGGTACACCAACTTCCTGAAAAACTTTTGTCATCATCGGGAAGTATTTACCTGATCTTTCCAGCCATCTTCGCATAGCACCGCTGCCTTTACCGGTAAAATAAGTTATCCATTGTTCAACATAAGAATTGATTTCCAATGGAATATCGGCAGGAATAACAACTCTTCTGGTTTCATCAACTTCAGCAGTTGTAACTTCAATTTCCGGAACCGATTCTTTCATCCATTCTTCATAAGCTGCAAAAGAAATACCTTCGGGTAATTCGTTTAATCCATCAACAAAATTTTTATAATCATCAATGATAGAACTTTCTAATTCTTGATATGAAGCATTTTCGTCTATACCGGGATAATAACTTAAGTTATTAATTATTCTTAAAGCTGCTTCATAATTCTCAACAGTTTCTTTTGTGCTATTTAGGTCCTGTTTTCTTAAAGCTAACACGTAATATTGTCGGGCTTCTTCCATCATTTCAGAAACAATACCAACTCTACTTGTATTTTCTGTATTATCGATTTTTTGTTGGTTTGAAATTTCAGGTGAGCTGCCGCAGGATGAAAACAAAAAGGAAACAAGGACAACTGTGGGAATCAGAATAAATTTCTTCATTAATACTCCGGTATTTAATTTTGGCTTATGCAATATATATCATCGTTATGGTTTAATCAAGTAAAATTTTAATTCAAATAAGCTAAAGCTTAGTTTTATAATCAGTTAAAAAATTATAAAGGTATATTGTTATGTTTTTTTCTGGGGTTCAAATCTACTTTATCTTTTAATAATTCAAATGCATTAATCAGTACTCTTTTTGTAAGTTTAGGATCAATAACATCATCCAAAAACCCTCGTTCAGCAGCAATATATGGATTAGCAAATTTTTCAATATAATCATTCAATTTTTTCTCCAGTTCTTGTTCAGGATTTTCAGATGATTCTATTTCTTTCTTAAAAATAATTTCAACTGCGCCTTTTGGACCCATAACAGCAATTTCTGCTGAAGGCCACGCGTAATTAAAATCACCACGAATGTGTTTTGAATTCATTACATCGTATGCCCCGCCATAAGCTTTTCGAGTAATCAAAGTTACTTTTGGTACGGTTGCCTCACTAAAGGCAAATAATAATTTTGCCCCGTGTCTAATTATGCCATTCCATTCCTGTTCTGTGCCAGGTAAAAATCCGGGAACATCTACCAAAACAAGCATAGGAATGTTAAAAGCATCGCAAAATCTGACAAACCTTGCACTTTTTACCGATGCATTGATATCCAAAACGCCCGCCAAAACTTGCGGTTGATTTGCGACAATTCCGACGCTCATTCCACCAAGTCTTGCAAAACCACAAATAATATTTTCTGCATAATATTTATGTACTTCAAAAAAATCTTCATCATCAACTAAATTTAATATTACTTCCTTCATATCATAAGGTTTGTTTGGATTATCAGGAATTATTGAAGAAAGTTTTTCATTATCAGTTATTTGATTCTGATTGAACTCTAAAATATTTGGTTTATCTTTATAGTTTAACGGGATGTAACTCAATAATTTTTTTACGTTCAAAAGTGTTTCTACTTCATTGTCAAATGCAAAATGAGCAACTCCGCTCTTTTGTGAATGTGTATCAGCACCTCCCAGATCTTCAAATGTAACATCTTCGTGAGTTACAGTTTTAACCACATTTGGACCAGTAACAAACATGTGGCTTGTTTTGCGTGTCATAAAAACAAAATCAGTGATTGCTGGTGAGTACACAGCACCACCGGCACATGGACCAAGTATAACTGAAATTTGAGGCACAACTCCGGATGCAAGTGTATTTAACAAAAAAATATCTGCATATCCGCCAAGACTATTCACTCCCTCTTGTATTCTTGCACCACCTGAATCATTTAATCCGATAATAGGTATACCGGCCTTCATAGCAAGTTTCATAATCTTTACAATTTTTTCTGCGTGTGTTTCAGATAGTGAACCACCAAAAACAGTAAAATCCTGAGAGAAAAGCGCTACAGGTCTTCCATCAATTTTTGCGAAGCCGGTTACAACACCATCGCCTGGATAATTTTGTTTATCCAATCCAAAATCTGTTGCACGATGTTTTACGAACATTCCTATTTCATCAAAACTGCCTTCATCGACCAATAATTCAATTCTTTCCCTGGCACTTAGCTTTCCTTTATCATGCTGGTTTTTAATTCGCTGTAAGCCTCCACCTAATTTGGCAGATTCTATACGATTATTTAGATCATCAAGTTTGTTTTTCATTTTCTACCTGTTGGGTGCTTATTTTAAAAATGGATTCAGTTTTTTTTCTCTTGCAATTAAGCTTTCAGTTCCATGTCCGGG
>DASVGS010000035.1:0-6157 GCA_036379435.1 Ignavibacteriaceae bacterium | reverse complement strand
GAGTGCAGTTGATAAAAATATACTCCGCTCGAAAATCTGCTTGCATTAAATTCTATACTATATGTCCCTGCGGTTTTATATTCATTTATAAGAACTGCTACTTCTCTACCCAGAATGTCAAATACTTTAATGTTCACTATATCAGAATACGGTATTGAGTATTTAATTGTTGTAGATGGGTTAAACGGGTTGGGATAGGATTGATAAAGAGCATAATCCTCCGGCACAATATTATCAACATCTTCTAAACCCAAAACAGGAGAAACACCTAAAATATTGTATCCTTTATTATTGTCTTCGTGAATTTCAGCAATTGCATTTTCCTGATCAAGCACAGCATAAATTCTGGGATACGCCGGAAGACCATTTGGAACTACCCACCTAAATTTTACATCAGCTTTTCCCTGAACATTAATTACACCATTAGTTGTAACCGTATTTGTTCCATTTACACCTATTATGGGCGTACCGCCCGAATCGGGATCATCTAAATAAAATTTTACGGAAACGGGAGTTGACGTTGCTTTTAAACTAAAATTCCTTACTCTTGCTGATATGGTAAGAGTATCTCCTGTTATAGGTTTTCTGGGAAGAAAAGTTATATCCTTTGTCTGAAATCTTTTATCGGGATCTCCCAGGGCAAATCCTTTTTCAGGATCCAGGCGCCAGGGCAAAACAAAGGTTGGATCTGGATTATTTCCATATTTATCCTGCCACCAAGTTGGCGGAAATCCTATCGGTGCCAGTTCCGGCTGAACTGCATAATCAATTACAAGCGCATCGTTTGTTCCCCAATATGCATAGGGAGTAACAGAATATTTAACATCACCGATACCCATATTAACATTTCCAAGATGTACTCGCAGATCAATTAAATTTTCAACCGAGGTAGTATGTGTACTCATTTTTTTGTTATCGAATTTAAATGAAGTAGACACACCGCCGAGCTCTGCCCCGGCATCAATTCCCATATCTCTTGTAGTGTCTGCTCCATTTTGTTCAAAATCTGTAATGGCTAAATTCCAGGAGTAAGAAGACGATCCATCCAATGAAAATCTATCTGAAACATAACTTGCACGAATGATTTGCGATAAATTTGGATTGTTAGATAATGTATCATAAGGATAGTATGAAAGGATGTTGCTTACTTCATGATCAGGAATATATTGCTGAGCAAAATAACTTTTACTTCCATACCAGGTAGCCTGCACATTTTTTGGTACCAGTGCAAAATAAGATCTTCTTGCAAATGGTTCATTTCCGTGGAATACCGGATATTCCCACACATCATAATCAGCTATAGTAGAATAAATCCGGTCATCTTCTCTTGCTTCAACTTCAACACTAACGGAAACAGTCGTTCGGTTAGTTTGATCTTTACTAAAATGTTTACCGTACTTGCCTGTAGCCCAAACTTTGTAGTTAAGATTAACGCCAACCCCCATTGGTGATGCAGTAATTTGTCCCTCAACTTTTGCTCCGGCTGAAACTTCCCAGTCATTATGGACTTCTGTTTTTACTTCAACCGATGAGGTAGACTGTTTTTTATAAAGCGACCAAAAGTCACAGTCACCTCCATTATAGCATCCGTTAACATCATATATGTTTCCGTTAAGCATATCAAAATGAACCGGCGGGGCATTTAACAGAACAACTGGCTGCACAATACCGTATTCATGATATAACGAAGGTGTGCCTACAGTAAAATCGAATCCATCAAAATTACCAACAGCAATAGCATATGGCTGATAAACATCGTTCTGGCTTTCATCCCGAAGCCTGCGGGCAAAAACTTTTTCTGTTCCATCGGTTAGTGTTGAATCTGGGAATGTTATTGCTGCTATTTCAAATCCATCAAGGTTACTACCCAGCACAATATTTTTTACAACAATAATATCATCGCGGCTATCCATGTTTACATCTTTGGCTTTAAGATAATTATTGCTTTGTGTGTAATCACTCGGACCCGCGTTTGCTACCCCAACATCTGATTTTACAGTAAAAGTATAGTCATCATTAACAGCACAAACACGAATATTTTTTCCCGCAGCAAAAATAACCTCATCTCTTCCGTTCTTATTCAGGTCACCGGTAGTAAGTCCAAATTCAGTAATATCATTGATAAAAAATGGAAAGTCACTGATCATTGTGTACTGTTGTCTTGGTCCAACGGAAATTGTTTGCAAATTTTGCGAAACATTTAAAATATAATGGTGTGATACATGGATGAAATCCGATTTAACAACAGCACTAAATACTAATTCATCACTATCATCATCATCAAACTGACCCTTTGCGGATGCCATTATAAAATCCTGTAAACCGGTAACGCTAGATTTTGGAACATTTACAATAGTTGTTCCTTTTGGAACTATTACTCCATTTTCAACTGAATAAACTCTGATAGTTATTGGAACGACTGTTGATGTAACCGCAGTTTCCCAGGTACTTAAAACTATCTCATCAATTCCATCGCCATTTAGATCGGCGGTTTCAATAAAATATTTTACAAAATGGGATAAGCTGGAACCGCCTACTTTTGTATTACAATACCTGGCGGTTTGTGAAACTTGTAAAGTTGAATCAACATTATATAAATAAAAAATTACAGAATCTGAAAGATCACGGAAGGCAACTAAAAATTCATCCAGACTATCTGCATCAAAATCGCCGGTTCTCACATAAATTTCTTCATCCTGTCTAATATCCTTTCCTGCATCTAATGTTACGGGAGTCGTGTTTGTAAAAAACCCGGTGGTATCAAAACGACTGATCATGATTTCAATCTTCTGGTTGGAATCAGAGGTGCGCCATATAGCAGCAATATCATCGTATGGGTCTCTATTAAACTGTCCCGAGGTAACATCTACGAATGAATTTTTACCCGGTCTATTTCCTTGTCTACGCTGTGTATTAGTTAACATCGTATCTATATTCAGAGAATCAAGTGGTTGTAATATTCCATCTGTTTTGTAGCGGTAAACCTTTTGATAATTTTTAATATTTCCGCCGCCAATATCTTCCATCCAAAAAAGAAAAACATCTTGTGATTTAACTGTGACGGGTCCGGTTTCATTAATTCTGAATGGATCTGTTTGCGGAAATATCGAACTAAGCGTTAAGAGAAAGAACGATAAAAAAAGAATGAAAAACAATTGCCGTTTTTTCATTTTGCCTCCTGTGGTGTTATTGAGTTAAACTTATCGTTTTATATGAATCGATAATTATTCAAATCGACAAGGGAAAATGAGGTGGGATAGCGTAGTTATTGCTATGAGCACTTCCTTATATACATCTTAATAATAAGTTAGAAATATATCTGTCAAATACAAATTAATGTTTTACAGCTGCTATTGTTTGATCGTATAGAGTAATAGCCCGAATATTAATTTTAAATTATTCTTGATGTAATTAATTTGATATCAGAATATTTCCATGCTTCATTAAATCTTTTTAGTACTGATTCTGCCTCATCATTTTTATTTTGTTTTAATAATGACTGATACAATCCAAACAAGCCCCAGCCGTTTTCCGGAATTTCTTTAAGATTTTCCTCATATACTTTTTGGGCTTCAGCAAAATTGCCTGCATCGATTAAAACTGCTCCCAGATTTTGTCTGCAAGGATAAAACCATGTCGGCGGTTCATCATATCTAAGCTGGTCTTCAAGTTCAACCGCTTTTTTAAGATGAGAAATTGCTTTGGGGTAATTCAGTTTTTTTGCTTCAAGTTCTCCGCTTGTTACTTCATAAGCAATTTTAATAAGATTACCTGCTGAGTTAATTCCCCAAATAGAAAGCTCATTAATCGTTTTATCATTTCGTAAAATTTCTAATTCAGAAATTTCTTTTTGCGCTTCTGCTAAATTGTTCTTTGCAATTAATGCCATTGCCCGTGCATAATGCCAAACAGCTTTTGAGTAAGGACGTTTATCCTGCGGCTCGGAATACTTCAATATTTCATCCCACTTGCCAAATGTTACATAAGCATAAAGAGGAATTGCGGCAAAGTGCTGCAGCGTTTGATAACCGCATACATCCATTAAAGAATCCGGTGGTTTTTGAGAAGTTTTTATTGCGGCATCTATGGCCGTTTTACTATCACCTTCCAGTGTAGCGGTTGCCCACAGAAAATGATAATTGTGCGGATAATATGAAAGAGGATAAAAACCTTGCTGATTGCATTGGTTGATATAGGCTTCATCAGATTTTACCGCGCGAATATTTGCTAATGATCCTTCATGATAATTACCGGTTCTAATAAATATATGTGCCGGCATATGAACAAGATGCCCGGCTCCAGGTGCAAGAAATTTTAATCTTTCCGCACTGGCAAGTCCGCGTGCAGGATTTTTTGATGCTTCAACAGCATGGATGTACAAATGATTTGCACCGTGATGAGTAGAGTCTTTTTCCATCACTTGCTCAAGAGATGATAAAATTTCCGAAGTCCATGCTTGAGGTGTTCCGTCTTTAAGCCAGTAATCCCATGGATGAAGATCCATTATTGATTCCGCAAACATTGTTGATGCATCAAGATCATCGGGATATTTGTTTGCAAGTTCTCTCATCGCATCAGAGTAGGCCTGGTCAAGCGGAGAACGGTCTTCAAGTTTTTCATTGGTGTATCGTTTTGCAAGAGCCATAACATAATCTTTTTCGCGCTGCGTTTCATCATCAAGCAAAGTTATTGCCATTTGTATTGCTTCATAAGCGGAGTGAACAACACCTGAATCCATTGGCAGATTTATATTAGGACCCAGCACATACGCCATTCCCCAATAAGCCATTGCACAGTTGGAATCTAATCTTGCAACTTCTTTAAAAGACCGGAAAGCTTCTTCGTGATTAAATCCATACGCAAGAATTACTCCCTGATCAAAGTATTTCTGTGCAAGTTTTGAACTTGTTGTTACGGGAAAGTGATGCGTTCCAAGGTTTGTAAATAGTGGTGCCTGACCCTCGGGTTTATCTGAACATTTAGTAAAGATTAAAAAAGTGCAGATTATGCCAACAACAATAAAGCCTAATTTCAAGTTTGCCTCCTTTTTTTAGCTCAAAGAAATTTATATGCTCACGGATAATGTGTTCCGGATTAGAAGTGAAAGTTTCTTAACTGAAGTTAGGCTAATAATTGCGACTTGTCAACTATTTTGCCCTGTTTTTTTGGGATTTGAGATAGATCTCGTTTTTTTGAGTTAACCTAACCCGGAGGAAAATTTAAAACAAAAAAAATATTTATTGTAATTACACATTTATTGCAAAGTCAACAACAGCATCCGCATGAATATCCAATGTGTTAAATACGGGCAGAGGCGTATCTGTTTGTTTTATCAGTAAAGGAATTTCTGTACAGCCCAGTACAATCCCCTGTGCGCCTTTTTGTTCAAGATCGTGAATGATATCCAAAAATCTTTTCTTTGTTTCGGGTTTAAATTGTTCTTTAAGTAATTCATTCATAATTGCGTTATGAATAAAAAGTCGATCAGGTTTTTCCGGTACAAGAGAAGTGATTTCCGCTTCGCTCAATTTCCGGGTATAAAAATCCATTTCCATTGTAAACTTTGTTCCAAGCAAACCTATTGTGTTCAATCCTTTTTTCTTAATTTCATTTGCAGTAGCATCCGCTATATGAACAATTGGTAACCCAACTTCTGCCGTTAATCTATCAACATATTGATGAAGTGTGTTTGCACAAAGAACAAGAAAATCAACTTTTGCGGAATTAAGTTTAATTGCAGCATTTAAAACAATTTGGTAAACACCTTCGTGGTTATCGCGTAAATTACATTCATTAATATCTGCATAGTTTACTGAATAAAGGATACAGCGTGCGGAGTTATGTCCACCAAGTTTTACATTTATTCCTTTGTTAATCAGCCTGTAATATTCAAGGGTAGAAACCCAGCCTGTGCCTCCTATAAGTCCTATTGTTTTCATATCACATCTCTATAAATGATTGGTACTTAAAACTATATATGATTTATTTAAATACATCCGGCGGAATCAATAAAAATTTACAATGCAATTCTTATGCACACAATGTAAGTTATTTTAAAAGAAGCATTTTTTTTGATTGTGTAAAATTGCCTGCCGTTAACTTATAAATATATAAACCGGAACTTAAACCTGATGCATTAAAATCAAAATTGTACGTT
>DASVGS010000034.1:0-2105 GCA_036379435.1 Ignavibacteriaceae bacterium | reverse complement strand
TAATTATTAGCGATATAATGATGCCTAAGCTGGATGGATATGACATGACTCGATCGTTAAAAACTGATCAGAAAACCAGCCACATCCCGATTGTTTTATTAACTGCTAAATCTGATCCTGAAAACAAAATGGAAGGACTGGAAATAGGTGCCGATGATTATCTGACCAAACCTTTTAATGCAAAAGAATTACACATCAGGATCGATAATCTTATAAAACTTAGAAAAAAACTGCAGGAAATCTATAGCTCTGATAATCTTACTGCATTTCCAAAATCAAAACAAAAATTAAAGGGGATTGATGTTCAGTTTATGGAACGTATTCTAAAAGTTATAAATGAACATTTATCAGAAGAAGATTTTTCAATCGAAAATATTGGTAATGAAATTGGGATGAGTCGTTCTCAGATGTTTAGAAAAATAAAAGCATTAACGGGTAAATCGTGCAGTGTTTATTTAAGATCTGTAAGATTGGCAAAAGCTAAAATTATGCTTCAGAATAAAGAAGCAAATATTTCAGAAATAGCATATTCAGTCGGATTTGGAAGCCCATCATACTTTGCACATTGTTTTAAAGAAGAATTTGGTTACACACCAAGCGATTTAGCAAAGTAAAAATTTCCATTGTAAAAATTCTTACCAATCAAAGCATACTTTCCTCAATAAATAAATTATCAGTAAAAAATTGCAACATAGTTACTATCCTTTAAGACATACCTGATAGGCAGTCCCTGCCATTATTTTGTTTATTCGCATCGGTACTTTTTTAAACAATAATAATTAATAACAAAAGGAGCGTGCTATGAAAAGGATAATTTTATCTCTGTTTATAATCATTTCGGCATTCTTTACTGCCTGCCAAAATGATTCTATTGTTGATCCTGTTACAAATAACGATATGGATAAAAGTATTGCTTATTATCTAAATATCAGCAGCAACACTATTAAACTGGATGCCCAGCTTATCGACCCGCGTGCCGGATTTACAGAGCCTTTAAGTATTAAAGGGAAAATTGATTATGGTGTAAGTTTTCTTGGGTTTAATAGAAATCAAGCAGATGCATACCATAATACTGTTGTTAAGTTAAAAATAGATGCAATGTTAATACCGCCAAATCCTACTGAAACAAATAGCTGTTATGCAATTTATAAGGAGACAGTGGACAACATTAAAATTGATCCCTTTGGTTCACGGAATTACATGTTAATTAAAAGGTATGAAATAGCCGGTTGTGCAAATCGTATGTCTTTAGAATGCACTTATTCCGTAACAACAAACCAGGTTGCACTTAAAAGCATTAAACTGATGTGCTGTAACCAATATGTAATCCAGGATCCGACAACTGAGTAGTAAAAAAATGTTACGCAAAAAAAATTGTTCGATACATGGTAACTAATATTAAATACTTATTAATTCATTCAGGAGGTTTTATGAAAGCTTTATTTGAAAAACTTGTAGTAATACTTGTTTTGGTTGTACTTGCAGTAAGTACAAATGCCCAGTGGAAATTAACTAAAATGGATACAAAGTTAAATTTAAACGCCACTGTTCAACTAACAGACACAAAAGCTTTTGTTATTGGTGATAATGGAACGATGCTCGCAACTAATAACAGAGGTTCTACGTGGGTACCATTTACTCTGGGAGTAAGATGGAATTTAAACGACATACAATTTTTTGATGGTTATACCGGTTTTGTAGTGGGAGACAGAGGAGTGATACTGAGAACAGACTCCCGCTGGAGAAGCTGGGACGTATTATCCGTTTCAGAAAATTATTACAATAAGGCAGTTTCATTTATTGATAAAAGCAATGGAATAATAGCAGGGTACAAGTACTTGTACAATGGAGAAATGCCTCAATCGTATGCTTCAATTCTTGTTACACATAACGGCGGGTTAAGCTGGGCTGAAAAAGAAATTAATCTTATTGGCAAGTTTAATTCTGTTAGTTTTTATGATGACGATCATGCTATTGCTGTTGGTGATGCAGGACTTGTTGCTTATACAAATGACGGCGGCGAAACCTGGTACAAGCACAGAATAACTGCAAAAAATCTGAATGAAATTAGAGTTTGCCATACAGGATTAAAAGTTATTATTGGT
>DASVGS010000033.1:0-2332 GCA_036379435.1 Ignavibacteriaceae bacterium | reverse complement strand
GGAGATGTAAACGGATGATGCATTGCATAATATCTGTTACTCTCTTCATCCCATTCAAATAGAGGGAAATCGGTTACCCAAAGTAATTTTGGTTCTGCATTTTCTTTTATCAAATCTAATCTTCTTGCCATCTCAAGTCTTAGTGCACCCATTGTATTAAGAGTTTTCAGCTTTGAACCGGAAAGGATAAAAATCAAATCACCCGGTTTTGTGCCAAGTGCTTCGATAAGATTTTTCTTTTCTTCATCGTTAAAAAATTTCATTGTTGGCGATTCAAGTTCCAGTCCATTTCCATTATTCTTAACCCGAATCCAGATCAATCCTTTGGCCCCGTGTCCTTTTACAAAATCTGTCAGGACATCAAGCTGATTTCTTGTATACTCACCGCATTCGGGAGCTAACAAACCTGTTACAACTCCATTGTTATCAATAGCATCTTTGAATACTTTGAATCCCGTATTTTTAAAGACATTATTAAGTGTAGTCATTTCAAGATCAAAACGGAGATCCGGTTTATCGCTTCCGTATTTTTCCATCGCTTCATCAAAAGATAATCGCGGCAAGGGTGTGTCCAGATCACGATTCCATACTTGCTTGAAGAATCTTTTCATTAATCCTTCCACTACAACAAAAATATCTTCCTGATCAACAAAAGACATTTCAACATCTATCTGGGTAAACTCGAGCTGTCTGTCTGCACGCAGATCTTCATCCCTAAAACATTTTACGATCTGGAAATATCTGTCCATTCCAGAAACCATCAGAATTTGTTTATAAGTCTGTGGTGATTGCGGTAATGCGTAAAATTTTCCTTTATGCATTCTGCTTGGTACAAGAAAATCGCGCGCACCTTCCGGAGTACTTTTCATCAGCACAGGAGTTTCAACTTCAATAAAACTATTCTCATCAAAATACTGGCGGGTTATTTGTGCCATTTTGTGTCTCAGGATCAAACTCTTTTGAAGTTTTGGTCTGCGTAAATCTAAATATCTGTATTTTAATCTGAGATCTTCATGAGTATCGATCTCGTCTTTAATTGCAAACGGGGGAGTTTCAGCTTCGTTTAAAACAACAAGCTTACTTACCATAACATCTATGTGTCCCGTTGGTAATTCAGGATTATCTGTATCGGCAGGACGTTTTCTCACAATTCCTTCAATTGAAATTACAAATTCACTGCGCAAATCCTTAGCTTCAGTATGAGCCTGCGGATTAAATGTCGGTTCAAATACAACCTGTGTAATACCATATCGGTCGCGAATCTCTATAAATATCACTCCACCTAAATCTCTTCTTCTATCCACCCAGCCGTTAAGTACAACGTTTTCGCCAATATTTTTTTCACGAAGTTCACCGCAGTTATGTGTTCTTGATCTGAATTGCATAATGATCTGAATTTCTCCTAAAATGAATTTGAGAGCTAAAAATAAATAAATGTAGATGGGCAATCAAATGTACATTATTTGAATGTTATTTTAAGTTTATATAAGTATTTTTGATAATTGTAAATGGAACAGAAAAAACAATAATCTATGAACACCACAGAACTCATTCGCAAAAAAAGGAACAAAGAAAATCTTACCAAAGAAGAGATTTTATACCTTATTAATAACTATACAAAAAATAAAATTCCCGATTACCAGTTCTCCGCATTTTTAATGGCTGTATATTTTAATGGAATGAACAAGGATGAAACTTCCGCACTTACCGAAGCAATGCTACACAGTGGTAAAGTGTTAAACCTTAGTTTAATACCGGGAATTAAAATTGATAAACATTCAACCGGCGGAGTTGGAGATAAAACTTCTTTAATTCTTGCACCCATTGTAGCTGCGGCTGGAGTAAAAGTCCCGATGATTTCCGGCAGAGGACTCGGACATTCCGGTGGTACGTTGGATAAGTTGGAATCAATTCCCGGTTTTAGAACAGATCTTTCTTTATCAGAATATAAAAAAGTATTAAAAGAAGTTGGCGCTGTACTAATTGGACAGACAAAAGAAATTGCTCCTGCTGATAAACTTATTTATGCTTTGCGTGATGTTACCGCAACGGTGGAATCAATTCCGTTAATTACAGGAAGCATTATGAGCAAAAAACTTGCGGAAGGAATTGATGGACTTGTGCTTGATATTAAAACCGGCAACGGTGCATTTATGCAAAAGCAGAAAGATGCAGTTCAACTTGCAAACTCGCTAATCAATGCTGCAAAGGCATTTAATAAAAAGGTAATTGGGTTTGTAACCGATATGAACCAGCCGCTGGGAAATTATATTGGTAACTGGCTTGAAGTTTATGAATCGATACAAGTATTGCGCGATGGAAAGAAAAATGA
>DASVGS010000032.1:0-3282 GCA_036379435.1 Ignavibacteriaceae bacterium | reverse complement strand
CGCTAATGCAATATTCCTTCAATCAACAGCACCAATTTATGTTTTGATTTTTGAACCTTTGCTAACAAAAACTAAATGGGAAAGAATAAACATCATTACAATTGGAGTATGTTTTGTAGGAATGATTTTATTTTTTATGGGCGATTTAACTCCGGGTGATATTAAAGGAAACATTGCAGCATTATTAGCTGGAGTAGCATTTGCCACATTCTTTTTGGGGATGAAAAAAAACGATCCCAATTACGGCGAGTCATCAATTTTTTATGGTAATGTGATCGTTGCATTAATCTGCATTCCATTTGTTACCGGATTATCTTCAATATCATTACAGGATTTTGCGATGGTTAGTTTTCTTGGAATTTTTCAAATCGCTTTTGCTTATGCACTTTTTAGTTATGGATTAAAAAGAATTATTGCTGTTGAGGCTTCAATCATTTCGATGTTTGAACCGGTGCTAAATCCAATTTGGGTTTTTATTGGATATGGAGAAGTCCCATCTTTTTATGCTATTATAGGTGGATTGATAATAATAACAGCAATCACGGTAAGAACATTAATTTCAAATACAAATTTTATAAAAACAAAGTTTAGATTTTAAGGTTGAAGCCTATAAATCTTCCAATCATCTTCAACTTTTTCGTAAACAATTCTATCGTGTAGTCTATCTTGTCTTCCCTGCCAGAATTCAAACTTAGTTGGTTTCAGTTTATATCCTCCCCAGTTTTCAGGAGTAGGTGGATTATCACCAAATTGTTTTTCTAATTCCAAAAATTTTTTTTCTAATATTTCTCTGCTTTCAACAAGTTCACTCTGTTTTGAGGCTAATGCACCATACCTGCTTTTAAGTGGACGCAGGTTAAAATACTCTTCAGATTCTTTTCTACTTATTTTTTCAATCTCACCTTCTATCCTTATTTGTCTTTCAAACTCCCGCCACCAAAAGAGCAAAGATGCAAATGGATTTTCCAATAATTCTTTACCCTTTCTGCTTTCATAGTTTGTAAAAAATATAAATCCATTTTCATCAAATCCTTTTAGCAGTACCATTCTGGCAGATGGAATTCCACTTTTGGTTGCAGTTGCAATTGTCATTGCATTCGGCTCAATTACATTTGCTTTAAGAACTTCATCAAACCATAACTTAAATTGCACAAATGGATCTTTATTAATGCTTGATTCAAGCAATTGATCTTGCTCATAATTTAAGCGTAGGTTCTTTAATTGATCATTTTCTTGCATAGATTTTTTATAATATTGTTTTATATTTTCAGAACTAAATCCGGTTGTATTGTGTTTAATATTTAGTTAGTATCATAACTAAGTAATTGAAAAATAAACTTATTAAAATTTGTAAACAAAAATCCGCATAAACAAAAAATGAAACCTGAAAAACTGACAAAAAAACAAAAAGAAGAATTAGAAAAATTTGGCGCTAATACCTGGTTTGTTGAATCACTTCACAAACAATACGAGCAAAAACCCGAAGAAGTTTCTGAACAATGGAAAAACTTTTTTGGAAATGCAGATAATAAAAACAAACCCAATGGATCCACACAAAATGAAAGCACAGGATATTTAACGCTTCCACCAAATATAGAAATGCCTAAGCCTGGATCTGATGATGAGGTAAAAGTTATTGCCGGAAGTTCTCAAAGAATTTTGGATAATATGATTTCGAGCTTAACTATTCCTGTTGCAACCTCTCAAAGAACAATTGCAGTAAAATTACTTGAAGAAAACAGAATTTTAATAAACCAGCATCTGCAAAAGAAAAATGAAGGCAAGGTTTCGTTTACTCATCTAATCAGCTGGGCAATATTAAAAGGGATTTCTAAAGTACCATCGATGAATAATGGTTTTACTGTAATGGATGGGAAACCTAATATTATCATCAGAAAAAATATAAATCTCGGTTTGGCAATAGATATAGAAAGAAAAGATGGAACCCGCTCACTACTTGTGCCGAATATCAAAGCAGCAAACAAATTAAACTTCAAACAGTTCTGGAAAGCATATGATGATATTGTCTTAAGATCAAGAAAAGGAACAATTGATCCATCCGAATTTGTTGGTACAACCGTAACACTTACAAATCCCGGTACTATTGGTACAGTATCTTCAATTCCACGTTTGATGATTGGACAGGGAGCAATTATTGCAACTGGAGCTATACAGTATAATGCGGAATATCAGGCAATGTCTCCATCTACTATTTCTTCACTTGGCATAAGTAAAGTAATGAACATATCAAGCACTTATGATCACAGGATTATACAAGGTGCAGAATCCGGAAAGTTTTTAAGTGAGATTAATGATTTATTGTTAGGCAATGATGGTTTTTATGAAGAGATTTTTAATGAACTAAAAATTCCCGCCAGACCTTTACAATGGGAATCTGATTATCAACCGGGTGGAATTGATAACGCATTAAATACAGATGAAATAATAAAGCAGGCAAAAGTTTTACAATTAATAAATATGTATCGTGTGCGTGGTCATCTATTGGCAGATCTTGATCCTTTAGGAACCCGTTCTGTTTATCATCCGGAACTTGATCCATCCTCTTTTAATTTAACTGTGTGGGATTTAGACAGGTATTTTGTAACCGGTGGATTTGGGGCATTAAAAACAGCAACCTTGCGTGAAGTTGTTTTAAGGTTACAAAAAACTTATTGCGAGAAAATTGGTGTTGAATATATGCACATCCAAAATCCGGCGGAAAAAGTTTGGCTGCAAAGTAAAATGGAACCGAATCAAAATTCGCCAAAATTTAATGATGATGAGAAAAAAAATATCCTTACTAAATTAATTAAGGCGGAATCATTTGAACATTTTGTTCACACAAAATTTATCGGACACAAAAGATTTTCACTTGAAGGCTCTGAAACATTAATTCCTGTTATGGATAAAATATTAAACCTGGCTTCCGAACACGGAATAATGGAAATTGTAATTGGAATGCCCCACCGAGGCAGATTAAATGTTCTTACAACTCTTATTGGTAAAGATTATGAATCTATCTTTAATGAATTTGAGGATATAAAAGATCCGGAATCTATTCAGGGTTCCGGCGATGTAAAATATCATCTTGGTGCAACTGGTAAATATCCAACAGCAAACGGTAAATCAGTAACAATTTCTGTTGCATCAAATCCAAGTCATCTTGAATGGGTTGATCCTGTTGTTGAAGGAATTGTTAGAGCTAAACAAACCAGATTAAGCGATCATGTGGCGCATCAGAAAGTAATGCCTATTCTTATTCACGGAGATGCCGCATTTGCC
>DASVGS010000031.1:0-2987 GCA_036379435.1 Ignavibacteriaceae bacterium | reverse complement strand
GTTTTTGCATTAGCTTCAAATCCGCCAAATCCATCATCAATACCCATGTTGTCGCTTCCATCTCCGGGATATTCATAAACAAGCACTCTATAAGGATTTGGATTTATAGTTGGATCTAAAAAATTTGAGGGACCCCAATAAATTTCGGGTTTACCATCTTTATCAATATCACCCCAGGTTAATGCGGGATAAGTATTTTGCTGTGGTACATCTCCGATTGCACCCCAAACAGAATCCCAGGTTGCAGTATTTGGATTCCATTCAAATTTGTAAATCCGGGCAGTAAGCTCGTATGGTCTGTCATCAATATTAGCGTTTACTGCATAAATTTCTGGCATACCATCCTGGTCAAAATCTATACCGGCAATGATATTTCCAAACCCCCATTCAAGTCCGGATGGATCTTTAATTTCTGCTGTACGGGTAAGTGTTTGAGCGTTGATTTGATAAGGAATAAAGAATACAAACAGGATAAAAACGAAAGTTAATCGTTTCATAAAAACCTCCTGAGATGTTTTTATATGTTGTTAGTTAAGTAAGTTGTTTTTTTACTTTACATAATCAAAATTACGGATTTGAAATACTTGATTCAATTTTAATTATATCTTTAAATCGATTATCATTTTATTGCTTGACGAACAAATCCATTTGCAGCTTTTAATCTTTCCTTTGCAGTCTTCAGATCCACATTAGCTTTTACCATTACAAGTGCTGTTTTAACATGTCCTTTTGCATTTTCAAGTGCAACAGTTGCTTCATCATAATTCAGTCCGGTTATAGTCATAACAATTTTTTTTGATCGCTCAACAAGTTTTTTATTTGTCATTTGTAAATCGATCATCATATTTTCATAAA
Source organism: Ignavibacteriaceae bacterium (assembly GCA_036379435.1). Lineage (GTDB taxonomy): Bacteria > Bacteroidota > Ignavibacteria > Ignavibacteriales > Ignavibacteriaceae > IGN3. Next base: position 2,132 of record DASVGS010000031.1, on the reverse strand, counting down.
CTTTTCCAAGTCGTATCATTGATGCGGTTGTTAACATGTTAAGTACTAATTTTTGTGCTGTACCACTCTTCATTCTTGTTGAACCCATCACCACTTCTGGTCCTACATATGGACAGATTGCAACATCAACTTCATCAATATCAAAATCTTTTCGGGGATTAGTTGTAACATACAATGTTTTGGCTCCTAATTGCTTGGCTTTTTTTACAGCACCAATTACATATGGTGTTCTTCTACTTGCAGCGATACCACAAACAACATCTTTTGCATTAACGTTAACGGCAACAACATCCTTTGCACCATTTTCCTCTTTATCTTCTGCTCCCTCCTGCGCCCGAAACATTGCTTCCTTTCCACCGGCGATAAATCCTTCTATCATTCCGTACGGAGTTCCAAATGTAGGCGGGCATTCGGAGGCATCCACAACTCCTAATCTTCCGCTGGTTCCGGCACCAAAGTATAGAAGTCTTCCACCCTGTTTTAATGCGGTAACAATTATTTCTACAGCTTGTGTAATGTATGGTAGTTCTTTTTCAACCGCATAAGGCACAAGTTTGTCTTCATCATTAATAATTTTTAGAATTTCTGAAGTGGATTTAGCATCTATTTCCATTGAACGCGGATTTCTTTGTTCAGTTGAAAGTTTACTTATTTCTTCAAAAAGTTTTTGAGAATCTGATGTGATATCCATATATAATCTTTTGTTTAATCTTACACTATTTTAATAATTATAATGTTAAATTTAACTAAAGTAATATTCAAATTAGTAATTGATTTGATGCAAATTCATTCTTTAATTCCAATAGCAGCATTGTTATATTTGATGCATAATAATAAAATTTTAATAATAGAAGATTACCGATATGACTTCCAAAGTTGAGCAATACTACCTTACCCAATCTCAAAAAGAACTAATTTATAAACCAACAGAAAAAATTCCTGTTATTCAGGTTACCAATTTTCCTGAATTAGGTAAAATGACCGCATTAAGATTTATAGAATGGATGCAGCAAAATCCAGGAGGTGTGGTTTCTTTACCAACAGGAAAAACACCCGAACATTTTATAAAATGGGTTGCTTATTTTTTGAAGAACTGGACAAAAGATGATGTAGTGGATATACTTAAAAAAGTTGAACTTGATCCGGGTAAGAAACCATCTATGGATAGTTTACGCTTTGTTCAAATTGATGAATTCTATCCGATCGATTCGCATCAGCACAATAGCTTTTATTATTATATCCAGAAATATTATTTCAGTAATTGGGGACTTGATACTAAAAAAGCATTGCTGATGAATATTAATGAAATTCCAACACCAAATAATTTGTCGCTTTCAGAAATATTTCCTGATGAAAACATTGATCTATCACTCAGAACCAGATGGGCATCAACTACACTTGAAAGACATCAAAAACAAACCATTGAACTTGTAGATCAGTTTTGTACTGATTATGAAAAAAAGATACGCGATATGGGAGGTATCGGGTTTTTCCTTGGTGGTATCGGACCTGATGGACATATTGGTTTTAATGTTATGGGAAGTGATCATTATTCAACAACAAGATTAATACAGACCAATTATGAAACCCAGGCTGCGGCAGCAACCGATCTTGGCGGAATTGAAGTTGCCAAAAAGAGATTGGTAATAACGATCGGGTTGGATACAATAACTTACAATCCCGATGCTACTGCAATTATAATTGCGGCTGGAGAGGCAAAAGGAAATATCGTAAGAGATTCAATCCAAACATCTATTTCTAATAAATATCCTGCCACTGTTCTTCAAAGGTTGCCAAATGCACGATTTTATTTAACAAATGGTGCAGCATTTAGATTAGTGGAAAGAAGATATAACGATGTATTAAGTGAAGAAGAAATTTCAAATGTATCGGTTGAAAGAGCAGTAATTAATCTTTGCTTAGAAAAAAATAAATCTTTACTGGATCTAAATGAAGATGATTATAATTCTAATAAACTTACAAAACTTATTTTGGAGCGAACGAATAGACCACCTAAAGAGATTGGAGAAGAAATTTCCAAATCAATTATAGAAAGATTTGAGCGGGGAATGTTGCCCGTTTCAAATCAAACTATTTTACATACAGGTCCGCACCATGATGATATTCCTCTT
>DASVGS010000030.1:0-2043 GCA_036379435.1 Ignavibacteriaceae bacterium | reverse complement strand
GATTACAGTTGACGAAACAGGGCAGAATGAAATAATAGTTATTTCTGGAAGTAATATGAATCTTACTCCTGTTGAAATTGAATCAAGATCAGAACTTTTTGAGAATGTTTCGGTTGTTCTTACTCAACTTGAAATTCCGATTGAGACTGTTGTAAAAACTGCTGAGCTGGCAAAAAAGCACGGAGCTATATTTATTCTTAATCCTGCACCTGTAGTTGCATTATCGGATGGACTTTATTCACTAGTAGATTTTATAACTCCAAATGAAAATGAACTTGAATTACTTTCAGGTATAAAAATAACAAATGAACAATCTGTTATTGAAGCTTCAAAAATACTGTTGAACAAATCTGTGAAAAATGTAATAGTTACGTTGGGTGATAAAGGTTGTATGCTGATTAATGATCAAACAACTAAACATTTCAATGCAACTAAAGTTAATGTAATAGATAGCACAGCAGCTGGCGATGCGTTTAATGGTGCGCTGGCAGCAAGTCTATCAGATGGTCATTTAATTGATGAAGCAATTGAGTTTGCAAATAAAGTCGCCTCAATTTCTGTAACAAGAATGGGAGCACAGAGTTCTCTGCCATATTTACACGAAATTGGTGATTTATATTCAGTATAAAAAATTCTAACAGGAGAACAAAATGAAACGCAGCGGAGTACTTAATTCCGGACTTTCCCGCATTATTGCATCAATGGGTCACACCGATAAATTGGTTGTGTGTGATGCCGGTCTTCCAATCCCTAAAAATTCAGATGTGGTCGATCTGGCGCTTACAAAAAATATCCCGGGTTTTATAGATACACTCAAAGTTATTTTAGAAGAATTGAAAGTCGAAGAAGCAATTGTAACCTATGAGCTTGTTAAAGGGAATGCAAAATTTTATAAAGCAATTATTTCTTTATTAAATGGAACAAAAATTAAAAAAGTAAATCATGAAAAATTTAAAGAGATAACACGTAATGGAGGTAATGTGACTTTTGTAAGAACCGGGGAAGCAACTCCTTACGCAAATATAATTCTTATATCAGGTGTAACATTTTAACAGGAGAGAAAATTGAAGTATAGAAAATTCGGAAAACTAAACTGGCAGATATCCGAGATTGGATTTGGTGCATGGGCAATTGGCGGTGATATGTGGGGTCCGCAAGATGACAATGAATCAATAAAAGCATTACACAAAGCAATTGATCTTGGAGTTAACTTTATTGATACTGCCCAGGGTTATGGAAGTGGTCACAGTGAAGAAATTGTAGGGAAAGTATTGAAGGAGAGAAAAGAAGAAATTTATGTTGCAACTAAAGTTCCGCCTAAAGGCTATGCTCCCTGGCCTCCACCGGTTATTTACGATTCAAGATTATCTTTTCCAAGTAATTACATAATTGAAGAGTGTGAGAAATCTCTAAAGCGATTGAAGCGGGACTATTTGGATATTTATCAATTTCATACATGGGCACCAGCTTTTAATATCGGCGATGAATGGTTTGAAGCTATGAGCAAATTAAAACAAGATGGAAAAATCAGAGCAATTGGAGTATCCGTTCACGATACTACTCCGGATTCCGTGCTTGCTTCACTTGTTAATGGAAGGGTTGATGCTGTACAGGTTATTTATAATATCTTCGAACAGTATCCTAGGTTCAATCTTCTACCTGTTGCTGAGAAGACTGGCGCTGCCATAATCGTTCGTGTCCCGTTCGATGAAGGCTCCCTGACAGGAAAATTTACGACTCAAACAACTTTTCCCGAAGGTGATGTAAGGAAGCATTATTTCAGAGGGAACAATCTTCCGGCAGTAATTAAAAAGGTAAAAGAGATAGAAGAATTTAAAAACAGCAAAAGTCACAGCAATTGGTCTATGCCTGAATATGCACTCCGTTTTTGTCTTAGTCATTCAGCAGTCAGTACTGTAATTCCTGGAATTAGAAATGTAAAACAGGCAGAACTTAACTGTGCCGTTGGAGATGGTATCCGGATCGATAATAAGGAGCTTGATGAACTAAATAAATTCTATTGGAGAAAAGATTTCTGGCGCG
>DASVGS010000029.1:0-5392 GCA_036379435.1 Ignavibacteriaceae bacterium | reverse complement strand
AATGATAATACATTGCGATCGCTTGAAGTGCACGTGTTGGGAATGCCTAACAAACCATATCAATGGCCTGGTGAAAAACTTGATGAAAAAGGAATTGCAGATGCAATTAATGAAAAATTACAAAAGGATTTTAATGCGGGATCGTTTTCTGGAAATGTTCTTATTGCCAGAGGTGATAAAATTATTTTAGAAAAATCTTACGGTTACGCAAATATCGAAAAACAGATTTTAAATAATGATAAAACCCGATTTCATACCGGTTCACTGGGTAAGATGATTACGGCAACAGCTATTGCACAGCTTGTTGAAAAGGGCAAATTAAAATTTTCTGATACACTTAGCACAATATTAAAAGATTATCCAAATTCAGAAGCAGCAAAAGGAATTACTATTCACGAATTACTTACACACACATCCGGCGTGGCAGATCCTTTTGAATTAGGACGGAGAAAACCAGGAGTAGATTATTCAACTCCCAAATCCAATTTACCTTTGTTTGCTGATGCCGAATTAACGATGAAACCGGGTTCACATCATTCATATAGCAATGGTAATTATGCCGTGCTTGCTGCTATAGTAGAGCAAGTAAGCGGAATGACTTTTGAGAATTATATTAATGAAAATATTTTCAAACCGGCCGGAATGCAAATTGGAAATCAGGAGGAGTATAAAAATCTTCCAATAGCAACCAGGTATAGTAATTCAGCAGAAAATGATCCGTTAGCGCTTAGACCAGTAACCCCGGTTGTTGATTTAGAAAATGATATTCAATTTGAGTATTCAGGTTATTCAAATGGATATCTTACTGCTGACGATGTTTACAGGTTTTTATATTCATTAAGAGAAAACAAACTTGTATCAAAAGAAATGGTCGATATGATTACAACCGGAAAAGTAAGTATTGAAGAAGGAGCCCCGTTTAAGTATGGTTATGGATTTTATGATGCAAATATGTGGGGAGTTAATTTAAGAGGGCATAGCGGCGGAGGCGGAAACTCAGGCATTGGTGCTGATGCTGAAATGTTATGGAATAATAATTATTACGTAATTGTTTTGGGCAATTGCGATTTAGAAAAAGTCAGACCGATATCATTTAGTATTGTAAGATTTTTAGGAAATCAATAGGGGTTAAATATTAGAAAGAGATAATAATGCGATTAAGAAAAACAGACTTGTTTACGTTTATACATAAAGCAATAAGAAGTATAATTTATAATGCTGCATCAAATTTGCAATCAGCTGATTTTGCCGATATAAACGAATCAGGAAAATTGTTAACATCATTACAAAGCCAGCTTGAACTTTTACATGAGCATGCAGTACATGAGGATAACATAATTTTTCCGGAAATTCAAAATAATGAACCTGAATTGATCAAAGAGCTCGGTGACGAACATAGTATGCTCGAAGAAAAATTAAATAAAGTTAAAATGCAGATTTTAAAAACTAATAATGCTAAAGACAAAAATAAGCGGCTTGAATACGGAACAGAATTAAATATGATATTTAATGACTTTGCTGCAAACTATCTTGCTCATATGAATCATGAAGAAGTGACTGTTCTTGATGCAACCCGTAAATATCTTACTGATGAAGAATTGATAGCAATTAGAACAAGAATTCAAACACAAATACCATCTGAAAGATATAAACTATGGCTGCTGTGGATGTTAAGATCATTAAATAATTCTGAACTAATTGGTTTATTAGGTGGTATGAAGGCGGGTGCACCTCCGCAGGTTTTTGAAAACGTTGTTAGTGTTGCACAATCAGTATTAAATAGTGAGAAGTGGAATAAAATTAAATCGCAGTTAATGATATAATCTTTTGAATGAAAAGAGCATTATCCATTATAAAAATTTTATAAGAACTTTTTTAAGATATAATTCATACTCAGCGCCGAATTTTTCTTTTAGATATCGGTATTCGCGTTGAATAAATATCGAGAGGAGAATATAATTTAAGGGGACGGTTGTAAGAACAAGCCATGAATTAAAAAGCAAACCAATTCCCGGAAAGATTAATAGCATGTAAGCCGCGTACATCGGATTTCTAAAAATTTTGTATAACCCATCAGTCATTAACAATCCACTGTTAAAAGATTTCAGCAATTTTCTTCCGCAGCTAATTACCATCAAAATTCCAATTAAAATTAAAACGATTCCTAAAACAATTAATATCCCATAATTCTTTTCAGTAATATCGAAAAAAGGTTTATTAGTAAAACTGAGAATAATAGTTATTATCAAATAGACTATAGTCGGAATAGCAATAAAAGGCGCCACACCAAGGATATTCATTTTTGTTTTCATACAATCTTTCTGCTGTTGTAATGCATTTAATTATTTATTGCTGAAGAACTTAAATTAAAAAAGAATTCAAGTCAATTTAATTTATTTTCTTTCTGTAATAATTTTTTCTTCAAAACATCTGAACAATTAATTCTATTCACAGTCTATTTTAACAATGGGAATGATTATTTTATTAGTATAAAAATCGGTTAATATTAAAATGTACAATAGTTTATTCTATAAAAATCTTATTTCAAGTCTTTTACTGATATTTCTGCTTCAGACTATAAGTAAAGCACAAAGCATTTTTATTAATGAGATAATGGCTTCAAACTCGGCAACAATTACTGATCCGGATTTTAATAACTACGCAGATTGGATAGAGATATATAATTCCGGTAATTCTGAAGTTAACTTAAAGGATTATTACATTACAGATGATTTATTAAATCCGCAAAAATTCAGGATACAATCAGATCTGTTTGTTCAAGCAAATGGTTTTGTGATTATCTGGGCTGATGATGCTAACATTAATAATCATACAAACTTTAAACTCAGTGCGGATGGAGAAAGTATAGGTTTATATGATGCATCGTTACAATTAATAGACACCGTTACATTTGGAATTCAGCAGACTGACATTTCACTTGGTCGATTTCCAAACGGAACAAACAACCGGTTTCAATTTTCTCCTGCAACACCGGGCAGTGCAAATCTTGAAACAGGCATATTTAATATTCTTCCCGTTCCGATTATTTCTTTGCAAAGCGGATTTTATTCATCACCCATTAATGTTACTGTATCACATAATTTACCTGATGTAATAATACGGTATACAATTGATGGAACGGTGCCGGGTATTTTAAGCAATAATTATACATCACCACTACAAATCGATTCTACTTCTGTCTTAAGATTCCGTGCATTTAAAGAAGGCTACACCCCAAGTATTACAGAAACAAGAACATATTTTATTAATGAGCAAACGGATCTTCCGGTTTTTTCTCTGGTTACTGATCCCGATAATTTTTTTAGTGATACTTCAGGAATTTATGTTGCTGGCACAAATGGTATAATTGATAATTGCAGTACCGAACCCAGGAACTGGAATCAGGATTGGGAAAGACCGGTAAGCTTAGAGTTTTTTGAGTTTGATAAATCGTTTGCATTTAGAGTAAACACCGGAGTTAAAATTAACGGAGGCTGCAGCAGATTATATCCGCAAAAATCACTGGCATTCTTCTTTCGTGGTGAATATGGATACGATAAACTTCGTTACCGTTTATTTGATGATATTCCTGTTTATGAATACAATAATTTTATTCTTCGGAGTTCGGGGCAGGATTGGTGGAGAACAATGTTCAGAGATGGAATGGTTCAAACGTTAATTGAACAGGGAATGAAATTGGATTATCAAAATTATCGTCCAGCCATTTTATTTATTAATGGCGAGTACTGGGGAATTCACAACATCAGAGAAAAGTTGAATGAACATTATGTGTATTATCATCACGGAGTTAATAAAGATAATATTGATCTTATTGAAATAAGCAAAGGAATTGTACCTAACAGCGGGGATCTAACAGCGTATAATTCTATGATTAGTTTTCTCGCTTCAAAAAATATGGCGTATCCACCTAACTATGAATATATTAAGTCCATTGTAGATATCGATGAATACATCGATTACCAAATTGCTGAAATATATTCTGCAAATGGTGATTGGCCGGGATCAAATATGAAACTATGGCGTGAAAAAATTCCCGGTTCAAAATGGCGATGGATGATTTATGATCTTGATTTTACCTTTGGCGGTAATTCACAGGGGTTAGCTAACACTAACACACTGGAACAAGCTACAGCAACTAACGGTCCTGATTGGCCTAATCCTCCATGGTCAACACTTATGTTAAGAAAGCTGTTAGATAATCCTGATTTTAAAAATGAATTTATACAAAGATTTGCAGCACACGTTAACACAACGTTTGAAACAAATCATGTGCTTGCAGTAATTGACAGCATGGCTCAGAATATTGCATCCGAAATTCCACGACACAAAGAACGCTGGCCGCAATCAATTTCATTTGGAGATAATTGGGAAGAGCTAATTAATATGATGCGAAGTTTTGCAGTGGACAGACCTTTAAATATAAGAAGTCATTTTTATAACAAATTTGCTCTAAGCGGATCAGCTTCATTAATAATAAGCAGAAATAATCCTGCGTGGGGAAAGGTTTTTACAAACACTGTTGAAATAAAAAAGAACGGATCTACAAATGTATTCTTTAAAGATATTCCCATTCACATAAAAGCCTTACCAATGCCGGGATATAAATTTGTAAGATGGGAGGGAATATCTACCGAAACCTCTCCTGAAATTTTTATTGTTAATACTTCCAATTCAACATTAACAGCTGTTTTTGAACCTGCCGAGTTGACAATTACCTCAATAGTTATAAACGAAATTAATTATAAATCAGCCGCTGTTTTTGATACCGAAGACTGGGTTGAGTTATACAATCCGGTTAACGATGCGATTGATATGTCAGGTTGGAAATTTTCTGATGATAATATTGTAAATCAGTTTACGTTTCCCGGCGGATCAATACTTGAAGCAAATGATTATTTAGTTCTTTGCAGGGATACAGTAAAATTTAAACTACTTCATCCAGGCCAGAGCAAAATATTAGGAAACCTTAACTTTGGTTTAAGCAGCAATGGTGATGTTGTAATATTAAAAGACGCGGCAGAAAACATTGTTGATGAAGTTACCTTTTCATCAAGCGGGGTATGGCCTTCTCAACCAAACGGAAGCGGTTCAACTTTATCATTAATAAATCCGCAGCTGGATAACTCGCTTGCAGAAAGCTGGAGAGCATCAGGCATGTATGGAACGCCCGGATATTTAAATGATATTTACACAAAAGCTGAACCGGAAAATAATCTGCTTCCTAAAGAATTTATTTTGTACCAGAATTATCCAAATCCGTTTAACCCAAGCACAAAAATCAGCTGGCAGTTGCCGGTCGGCAGTTGGCAAACTTTAAAGGTTTATGATATTCTTGGGAATGAAGTTGCTACATTAGTTAATGAGTATAGAG
>DASVGS010000028.1:0-4853 GCA_036379435.1 Ignavibacteriaceae bacterium | reverse complement strand
TTTTGAATTTGTTCCACTATTAAAACCATCAAACTTAACAATGCTTGTAAGATCTTTTGAATTATGATAGGATAATCCAAAAACTAAACTGCCCTGATACGTTGGAAAGGGAAGTGCAAAGCTAATTCTGTTTAATGATGTGTTAGTTGAATTATCATTTGTTTCTTTACCAAAAAATGTTGTTGTGTTGTCAAAGTTAGTAAAAGTTAATCCACCGGATAACTCCATTTTTTTTAATAATCCAAATCCGGCAGGATTAAAATACGCTGCAGATGCATCATCGCTTAATGCATTAAAAGCATTTCCCATTCCCAAAGCTCTGGCGTTGGAACCTAAACCAGGAAAACCAACCCGAAGTGCATCGTTATAATTTTGTGCTTGAATAGTTATCGATAATAATAAAATTGCACCGAATATTTTGAATATGTGCTTATACATTTTTATCTCCTTCCGCTTCCGGAGTTTCTGTTTCCGGAACTATTTCGTGTTTCGCTGCTTCCGGAATTTCTTGTATTTGAAGTTGATGAATTTGTACTGTTCGTGTTGCTGGAATTAGTGTCTCTTGTTGGTGGAGGTGTATTTATGATATTAGAATTACTGGAATTTCCGCTACCGGTTGTTGTAGTTGTTGTAGGCGGTGGTGTTGTATTTTCAATTCCAGGATTTCTATCCGTGTTGCCTCTGCCATTGCTGTTTCTTATAGTTTCTGTCTCGGAATCTCTTCCATTATTTCTTTCTTTTGTCTGGCTGTCTGTGGTTCCGCCGGGATAGGTTACGTAAACCGGAATTGAAACCCACCATGGTGATTCATAATATTCAACATAACCACCATAATAATCATCAGTGTAAAAATCATCTCCAGCTTCGTAAGAATTTTCAGTGTTAGGAAATTCTTCTCTTGGATCCCATACTATTGTATAACAGCCTGTAAAAAATGAACTAATAAAAATTACAAACAGAAAAAGCTTAATAAAGTTTTTCATTTTATTTACCTTCTTCTTCCTGAATCATTACTTCCTCTATTTCCACTGCCGCTGTTAGTGTTACCTCGCGGGCTGGAGTTTGTATTTCCTCTTGGTGGTGAATACGTATTGTTTCTTGGAGGATTATAACTCCTTGGTGTATTATTAGTTTTTGGAGGTGAATACGTTTTATTTGGTGGTCTATTCGTATTCGGAGTTCTGTTTACATCCGGAGGAGTATTCCTGTTTTCCTTTTTAACTTCATTTTTTCTTGTATCAGTTTTACGGGGATCATTGTTTCTATTAATATATGGATTTCTTTTTTCCGTATTGGTCCGTTTTTCTTTATCAATTCTTGTATTATTCGTATTTTTTCGAGTATCTCTATTTAGATCAGTATTACGTTTTGTCCTCGTGTCATTCTTTTTAATTAAATCGTTATTCCTTGTTGTTCTGGTTCGATCTTCATTGTTTCGAATGCTCTCTCTTGTTCTGAGATTAGTATTATCCCTGCTAATATTAATTCCATCTCTGGTAACTTTTCTTGTATCTTCTCTCAACCCGGTTCTATCTCTTGTTACATCACTACGACCGGAAACAATTTGTTTTTCTCTGGTTCTGAGTTGATCTCTTAATGTTGAAGTACCATCGCGGGAGGTAAGCAAATCTCTTTCTCTTCCACTATTACGTATTCCTGAGTTATTTCTGATTTTATAACCATCATTTGTTCTGTATTTATAAGTTGAAGAATAATATCCGCCGTAGTAAGGATAAGGATCCCACCATCCGTAATAATAATTAGGATACCAGTATGTTGGATAATAACAATAAATTGATGGATAGTACCAGTAGTTTGTGTACCATGGATCCCAGCACCAGGGATCATAGTACCAGCCTGAACCTATTACTACAGATACTGATGGATAATAATTCCAGAAATATTTTCTATAGGATGGATATCCGTAAAAATAGTAGTTAGTTTCTCCAGCAGAATTATCAGAATAGGTTGATTCGGAATCATCATAATCGTATTCATCATTCTGATAAGATTCTGAAGTTGTATCATACTCATCTTCATAATCATAATAAGGTTTATTTTCTTCACGGCTCCAGTTACCGTAATCATAATCCTTTGTTGCAACTTGAGTATAGCAACCTGTAAGATTTAAGAAGAGTAAGGGAAGGAATATTAATAAGATCAATTTATACTTTTTCATTTTAAACCTCTTGAATTCAACTACTCAGAAAATTGCAAATATTGAGCCTTAAAAAAAGGACTAAATAGTTACCAAATCCATAAAAAGCGTAAAGATAATTTAGGGAGTGTATAATAGAGTAAACTATTTTGTACTAAATAACACACATTTGTTTAAATCTTTTGTGTGAAATCAATCACTAATGCTCTGTCAGCGGATCTTGGGCTCCACTTTTTATTTTCCAGTAGGTCTCTCAGATCAAATCCAACTGTTACACCATCTGAAATTGACCATCTGATACCTGCATTTAGATATCCTTTACCATCACCAAATTGATTTGTAGAGTTATCGTTAAAAGCAAAATTATATTCGATTAGAACGGAAAAAGAACTTCCTAAAGTTTTTTCTGCACCAATCATTAGATTTACAAAATTGTCGCCATCCTTATCTTCAAGAACAGTATAGTTAACAGTTCCATGCAAACTTAAATAACCAAGTAATCCAAAATTTTTGCTTGCAGCTGCAAAAATTCCGGGTGCTTTAACTTCAAATCTTTTTTCATCTTTGAAATATGTACCCTTGCCTTGCGTATCAAATCCCAAAGTTAAAGCCGGAGTTAAAACAGTTTCATCCATAACGCGTAATCTAAAATTTACTCCGGGTGGAAAAGGATACCAGTCAGGTTTTCCGGATCCAATTATATTAGAACCGCCATATGAAAGGCCGATGCTGATATTATCAAAAATCCCTGCTTCAATTTTTGTGATCAGAGTACCAAAAGGAAGTAACTCTGCAGTTAATCCTACAGAACCGCGTCCCATAATTCCTGCTGTAGGCATATCAATTAATTGTCTATACTCGTACTTGGCTTTATCACCGGCTGTACCCTGGCTGTAAATGTTTTGAATAGTAATTAAAGATATAATTGTTAATAGGATTAAATTTTTCATGATACCTCTATTAGAAAAAAAATCTGACTGTAAAATAGAAATAAATTTTCTTTATTGCTTTAAAATTATCCTGTCAAACCAAGTATTTCAATTTCAATATATTCAGGTAATAATGAGTGCTCAGATTTAATTTTAATCCCAACTAATCCCGCTACTCCTTTAGATCTTATCTTTATAAATCCTGATTCCTTATTACGCTCAATGATCTCAATCAAATCTGATCCCTCAACAATATCAAAAGTAGCAGATGATGATCTGAACCAAGCTTTACTGCCAAGTGCATTAATGGGTACAACTTCAATTTTCATTTCGGAAGAAGGCTCTGCAAATAAATTATCAGGTGTGCGTCTTATTTCACTTCCATAAATGTTATAAAGAAAAAAATATCCTGCCAGTAATAAAATGAAAACAAAAATTATTGTATAAATAATTAAAATATTTTTCCTCATGGATTAGTTCGTTTATCTTTTATAACGGATAACTTGAGACTGTTAATTATATCTAAAACAATCTCATCAGGTACTCCATCCGGATGTATAGATTTTAATCTCATATCGCATTGATCATTTACATAATCAATTACAACAAATTTATTTTTTTCTGTCAGCACTACTTCTGTTGAAAAAAAATCAAGCTCGGTAATTCTCCGGATAGTTCTTGTTATCTGAAAAAGTTTTTTTAACCCGAATGTCTCGACTTCATTTTCTTTAAGCAAGTTGTAAATGTGAGTTTCATCATCCCACCACACACAAACAACTCTATCAAATGCCCAGAAACATCTGAACCAGGCGCGCTTTCCATCAAGCATTTTAGGATAAACTTTTTCCTGAATAAGATATTTATCATCGCTATGTTTTTGTCTGGCGGTTAAAACTTCTTTTAATGATTCCGCACCTTTAACAACTCCTATCCCTCCGCCGGTTGTATTGCAGGGTTTTATAATAAAAGGCCGCCCGAGTATTTCCAGATCATCAACAGAGATAAATAATTCATTAGCCTGGCTGTGGGGCGGAATTATAATTGAATAAGGTACAAGTAAGCCTGCGGTTATAAATTCCAGATGCATAGTTGCTTTATCAATTGCGTGCAGGATTTTTTTATAAGGATTAAAAATCTTTACTTTACGGCGTGCTAAAATTCGGGCAAGAGGTAAAAAATCATCTTCAACATCAGATGCTCTATCTAAAAATGTTCTAAATGAAAGATGACGATTTTTTATTTTTTCTGTCACCTCAAAAACATTTTTATCAGTTACACGAAATGTTGTTAACCCGCTTTGTTGAAGTATTTTTTCTATAAGCGAAACAAATTCTTCATCAAATTCCCAAACGTAAGCTATACCTAAATCGAATGTAAGCATAAAAAAATCTTTTTTACAAAGTTAACACTAAGCGGGGTAAGTATAAAAATTTTGGATACTGTTAGAATTAAATACCCTTGTTATTACAATACTGCAATAATATATTCACAAACGTGAAAAGAAATATTCTCTACATATTATTTCCCATTTTATTTTTATCAATAATTTTTATCAGTTGTTCAGGTGCATCTGAAATATCTGAAGAAAAAATTGTAAATAAAAAATCAGAGTTAACTTCTGAAGAGCAAAAGAAAAAAGCTCTAGAGTACTTTATTAATGGCGGTGTTTTTGAAACCCAGGGGAATTACGAAGCCGCCGCAGCACAGTATGAAAAAGCCTTATTATATGATTCAACTGCCGGACTTTATTATACATTAGCAAAAAA